>JAQTSC010000001.1 GCA_028711505.1 Candidatus Paceibacterota bacterium
GCACCTCGATGTCGGCTCGTCCTATCCTGGGGCTGAAGAAGGTCCCAAGGGTTTGGCTGTTCGCCAATTAAAAGGGCACGCGAGCTGGGTTCAAACCGTCGTGAGACAGGTTGGTCTCCTATCTACTACAGGCGTTGATTCTTGAGAAGATTCTTTCCTAGTACGAGAGGACCGGAAAGACTCGACCTCTGGTGTACCAGCTGTTCCGCCAGGAGCATCGTTGGGTAGCTATGTCGGGTAAGGATAACCGCTGAAAGCATCTAAGCGGGAAGCCCGCTTCGAGATTAGGAATCATGGGTCCGTGGAAGATTACCACGTTGATAGGTTCTAGGTGTAAGCACAGCAATGTGTTTAGCCGAGGAATACTAATAGACCCACGTTATCCTCTCACTTATGCGCAATTCTTTGGTTGAAATACCGGAGAAAAAATCGAAAGCATTATCCTGGTGATTTGCCGGAGAGGCAACACCTGTTCCCATTTCGAACACAGAAGTTAAGCTCTCTAGGGGCGATGGTACTCGCAAGGGGAGAGTAGCTAGTCGCCAGGATAATGCTTTCGATTGATAAAAAAAGAACCGCAAAATTGCGGCTCTTTTTTTATGCCGATAAACATATTATGATTAATGTTATATGGCTATTTTTGAATGGCGCACCCGTAAAAAAATAACACTTTTTTTGATAGCCAGCGCGGTGATCGCCGTTTTCGGTTTTCTGATTTTTTATTTTATAAAAAACGAACCTACTTGCTCTGACGGAAGACAAAATCAGGACGAGGAAAAAATTGATTGCGGCGGCGGTTGTAATCCGTGTGTTGAGAATCCCAAAGACCTGACCATCTTATGGACTCGCGCTTTGGAGACGGGCCAGCCGGGAATTTACGAGGCCGCGTCGCTTGTTGAAAATACGAATTTATTTTACGGTCTTTACCGCCTGAAATACGCTTTTAGACTGTATGATGACAATAATATTCTGGTGGCGGTGAAAGAAGGCGAAACTTACGTCAATCCGGGAGAAAAATTCGTTATATTTTCCGCCGATATAGAAGTAGGCAACAGGAAACCCGTTCGGGCTTTTATGGAAACTGAGTATATTTCGGAATGGAAATATGCCGGCGCGGAAAAAAATTCCCTTGTTGTTTCTTCAAAAAATTTTTCTGGAATTCCTTTTCCTTCGCTTTCCGTAAAACTTTTCAATGAATCGGTTTTTTCCGTAAAAGACGTGGATGCGGCCGCCGTTCTTTATGATGAAAGAGGAAATGTAATGGCCGTAAGCTACACGAAAGTTGATTCTATCCCGGGAGAAGAATATCGCAATGCGGTTTTTACATGGCCCGCTCTTTTTGCCAAAGACCCTTCTTCCAGCGAAATATTTACGCGCGTTAATTTTTCTAAAAAATAAAAATAAGCGACTGCCATGCCGGGACGGCTGATTAAATTTAATGTGGATTGGATTCTTTTTTCGGCGATAGTCCCGCTCCTTCTGGCGGGGCTTGTTACTATGAGGCCTTTTACCGGAGGCGAAGGTTCTTATTTTTTTACGAGGCAAGTCATCTGGATTTTTATAGGCGTTGTTTTATTTTTCGCGTTCAGCCGTGTCGATTGGAGATTTTTGAAAACAAGCGGAGTCCTGCTTTTGCTTTTCGGAATTTCCGCCGCCGTGCTTCTGTTTTTGCTTGCCGTTGGCAAGCTGGTAAGAGGCGCTTCAAGCTGGTTTGATTTGTTTTTTTTCTCCGTTGAGCCGGCAGAGCCAATAAAATTATTTTTAATTCTTCTTCTCGCAAAATATTTCAGCCGGCGGCATATTGAAATAGCCAATTTCAAACATATCGCCGTATCCGGTTTGTATGCCGGAATTTTGGCGTTTTTGGTTTTTCTCCAGCCTGATTTCGGTTCCGCCGCCGTATTTTTTTTCATCTGGTTCGGCATGTCCGTTGTTTCGGGCTTAAGCAAGAAACACCTTCTTCTGGTTTTTTCGGCGGTCGTCTTGGTTTTTCTTGTGAGCTGGATTTTTGTACTGAAACCGTATCAAAAAGAAAGAATATCTACTTTTTTAGACCCTTTGCGCGACCCGCAAGGCTCGGGATATAACGCGTTGCAATCTATGATAGCGGTTGGTTCGGGACAGATTTTGGGCAAGGGGCTTGGATTCGGCACTCAGAGCCGTTTGGAATTTTTGCCGGAATATCGCACTGACTTTATTTTCGCGGCTTTTTCCGAGGAATGGGGTTTTGTCGGCGTGTTTATAATTTTTTTGTGTTTTGGGATTTTGATATGGAGAATTTTGAGAAATGCTTCTTTTGGCCCGACAAATTTTGAACGTCTCTTTGGCGCGGGACTTTCAATTTTTCTGTTTATTCATTTTGTTTTTCACGTGGGGATGAACATAGGCGTCTTGCCCATAACCGGTCTTGGCATGCCGTTTATAAGCTATGGAGGGTCTCAAATGGTAACCGTTTTTGCCGGACTTGGAATTTTGATGGGAATGCGGAAATACTCCCAGCGTCTTCCTCAGGAAGACGCTGGCGTGGAGTTTTTGGGATAGATTAAATAGGGCTTGTTTTTTTCGCCTTTTTGTGATATTGTTTTTTGAGTATCAGATTTCAGGGAAAGGAGGGAAAGATTTTGCCAAAAGATGAAATAATAGCAAATTTGATTTCTTTTCAATTTGGAACTTGGATAGCCGCTGTTTTTGCTTTGATTAAATCCGAAAGCGGCATTATTTTTTGGCTGACTTTCTTGCTGGTTGCCGTGCTTAATGGCGTTGTCGTTGTTTTTATTTTTTGGCGCGTGCATTATCTTGCGTCTTCCAGCCGGAAGAAACAACTTGAGAAAATTTAATAAAAAAAGCCGGGGCGCCCTTGAAACGGCGTCCTTTTTTATTAATATGGACATTCTGTTTTTTTTGATTAAACTATAATCAATGGCAAAAACGAGATTAATCGCCATTTTTATATTGCTTTTCGGGATTGTTGCGGCGTATTTCGCGTCCGCTACTTTTTTGCCCGAGAAATACAAGGGATATATTCCCGAGGTTCCTTTCCGTTTGGGGCTTGATTTACAGGGCGGAGTGCATCTCGTTTATCAAGCCGATACTTCTTCTCTCGCGGGCGGCGAAGTGTCCGAGGCCATGTCCGGTCTTCGCGACGTCATTGAGCGGCGCGTGAATTTTTTCGGAGTGGCGGAACCGATTGTCCAGGTTGAACAGTCCCAGGCGGGCAGCAGGCTTATAGTGGAACTTCCCGGAATTACGAATATTAACGATGCTATAGCGCTTATCGGCGAAACTCCTTTTCTTGAATTTAAAACTCAGCGTCCGCAGGCGGAAACCGACGCGATTTTGGAAACGCAAAAAAACGGGCAGCAATTGACCGAAGACCCGTATTTTATTCCTACCGAACTGAACGGCAGATTTTTGAAAAGAGCCAATTTGGATTTTAACCAGACAACTTACGAGCCTCAAGTTTCGCTTGAGTTTACTCCGGAAGGAGCTGATCTTTTCGCTCAGATAACGAGAGAAAATGTCGGCAAGCCTCTTGCTATTTATCTTGACGGCGCCGCCATAAGTATTCCGAACGTAAACGAAGAAATTACAGGGGGTAAGGCGCAGATAACGGGACAATTTACTTCAGACGAGGCAAAAACTTTGGTAAGAAGGCTTAATTCCGGAGCTTTGCCTGTCGCCATAAAGCTTATTTCTCAGCAACAGGTAGGAGCGACGCTGGGAGGAGAAGTTCTTAAAGACAGTGTTATTGCCGGTCTTGTCGGCGTTTTGGCTGTGGCTTTGCTTTTGCTTTTATCTTATCGATTTTTGGGTTTTGCCGCGGTTTTCGCTTTGGGAATTTATATCGCGGTTGTTTTGAGCATATACAAACTTTTTCCGGTTACCATGACAGCGGCGGGCATTGCCGGTTTTATCCTTTCTATAGGCATGGCCGTTGACGGAAACATTTTGATTTTTGAAAGAATAAGGGAAGAGCTAAAGAAGGGAAAAAATTTTTCCTCGGCTGTTCCCGAAGGATTCAAATTCGCGTGGACTTCCATACGGGATTCAAATACTTCCACTCTTATCACCGCGATAATACTTTTCTGGTTCGGAACGAGCGTTGTAAAAGGTTTTGCCTTAACATTGGGAATTGGAGTGTTCTCAGGTTTGTTTACGTCTTTTACGGTCGTGAGAATCTTTTTGTCGGCGATTAATTTTAGGGGAGAAAACAAACTGGCAAAAATCTTTTTGGGAATTCCGAGCGCGGGGAAATAAAGATAAATATTTTTATGATAAAACGCAGAAAAATTTGGTTTTCGATTTCAATAACGCTTGTTGTCTTAAGTTTAACTTCATTTTTTATTTGGGGATTAAAGCCGGCGATTGATTTTACCGGCGGCTCTATTCTTGAGATAGAGTACAAAGACGCAAGACCCGAAGTTTTAGAAATAAAACAAGCGCTTGATAATTTCGGTTTTAACAATGTTTCCGTCCAGCCGACGGGAGACAGGGGAGTTATTCTAAGGACAAAAGACCTAAACGAAAACGAACATCAGGCGATTCTTGAAGCGGTTAATTTAAGCGGGGCCGAGCAAAAAAGATTTGATTCTATCGGTCCTGTCATAGGAAAAGAGCTTACGGAAAAAGCCATAACTTCAATAATACTGGTCCTTTTGATGATAGTTATTTTCATCGCCTGGTCTTTCAGAAAAGTTTCCAGGCCCGTGGCTTCTTGGAAATATGGAGTTGCGGCAATAATCGCATTGGCTCATGACGTGATAATTCCGGTGGGAGTTTTTTCTTACCTCGGACATTTTTATGGAATTGAAATAGACATACTTTTTGTCACCGCGCTTCTTACAATTCTCGGTTTTTCCGTCCATGATACCATCGTTGTTTTTGACAGAATAAGAGAAAATCTTAAAAAAGGCGTGGGTTCTTCTTTTGAAGAAACGGCTGAACTGAGCTTGAGGCAGGTAGTTGTGCGTTCTCTTAAGACTTCTCTCGCGATTTTTTTGGTAGTTCTTTCTCTTTTTGTATTCGGAGCCGATTCGACAAAATATTTCGCTCTTACCCTTATAATGGGTATGTTTTTCGGCGCCTATTCGTCCATTTTTGTGGCAAGTCCTATCTTGGTAAGCTGGCATAATTTCAGCCTTAGCCGGAAGAAAGGCAGATAAAAAGTTCTTTTTGTTTTTTTGCGCAAATGCTAATATTATTTTGATGTCTAACATCGAGAAGATGCCTATTTCTAAAGAGGGAGGAAATAAAAAAATGATTGAACAAATCATTGAGTCAGCGCAGGTTCAAAAAAATAAAGAAGACCTGCTTAGAGGGAAGAGAACAAGCGAATGGGAAGAAAAAGGAGGAAAAAAAGTTTTTGATTCTGTAACTCAGCGTGTTATTGGAAAGGAAAATCAAGAAAAGGTATCCTTGCATCAAAAATTAAGCGCAATTGATTCGGCAATCGAAAGGATGAAGAAGAATATAAAGGAAATTCCGTCAGAGAGAGAAGAATGGGAAAGCCTTCTTTCTAAGAAAGAAAAAGAGAGAGAGGAGATAATTGCTAGTCTTCGAAAACCGCCGGACCCAAAAAATAGAAGTTTATAAAAAAGCCGCCGCGCCGCACGCCGGCGGTTTTGTTTGTTTTTTATGTTTATAAAAAAAATCATAGTAAGTTCGTATGGAACCAATTGTTATTTTCTTACGGCTGAAAAAACGAATGAAACAATTATCATTGACCCGGGAGACGAGGCCGAAAAGATTTTTGATTTTATTGAAAAAAATTCGTTAATTCCAAAGGCGATAATTTTAACGCATCGTCATATCGACCATATTGGCGCGCTTGAGGAAACAAAAAAGAAGTATAAAATCGGCGCTTTGGATTTGAAAGAGGGAGATAAAGTTAAAATAGGAAATGAAGAAATTGAAGTTATTGAGACGCCGGGGCATACTCCGGACAGCGTCTGTTTTGTCGGCGACAGATTCATAGTTACGGGGGACACCCTTTTTAACGGAAGTATCGGCCGTACCGATTTTAAGGGAGGAAATTTTGACGAAATGAAAAAATCGCTTTTACGGCTTACGGAATACCCCGATGATTTTAAAATTTATCCGGGACACGGCCTGGAAAGTACTATCGGAGAAGAAAAAAAGAATAATCCTTTTATTTCCGATATTTTTTGATAAAATTTTTCTTAGGATATGTTTAAATGCATCCTTTTTGACTGTGATGGGGTTTTGGTAAGCGCCGAGTGGAAGGCGCTTTTCAATGTTTATAAAGCCATAGTAAGAGAATGTACGACTTTGAAGTGGGAAGATTTGTTTAAAGATGTCGAAGAATTTAAAATATGGTGGAGTTCTGATATAGAAAAAAACAGAGTGCGGCTGGGTTTAAAGGACATGAAAAGTGCGTGGAAAATATCTTATGAAATTTACAGGCCCTCTGCAAACAAACTTCAGTGGGTTGATGATTTTTTATCAATTGCGCGCGAAAGATATTTACTGGGAATCGTTACAAACGGACAGCGGCAAATACTTCCCGACTTGCTGGGTGATATATTTTCTCTGTTTTCCGTAGTGATAGGATCGGAAGATATTAAAAATCTTAAACCGAACCCTGAAGCGGTTGATCTTGCTTTGGAAAAGTTGAAGATAAAGCAAACCGAAAAATCTCAGGTGCTTTTAATCGGTGATACTCCCGCGGATATTTTGGCCGGTAAAGCGGCTGGAATAAAAACCGCGGCTGTTGTCTGGGAATGGGGGCTTGGCAAAGAAAGCGATTTTGAAAAAGAAGAAACAAAACCCGATTTTTTCTTTAGAACTCCGGAATGTTTCCGAAAAGCTCTTCTTGAATAAAAATTTACTTCGCGTTTGACATTTTTCCATCGGTTTATTCCGGTGTTTTGACGTTTATATCGCGTCGGTATATCTTTAAAAAAGCTATTTATTCTTTGAAATCAGAATAACACCTAAATGAAAGGAGGTGAGGATCATGTTTTTGTTTCCCTCGGGTGATAACACCAAGCTTAAAAAGCTGCTTTTGGGGGCGCAGATTTCTGCTTTTGCGAAGGATTGGATTTTCTCTAAAATCGATAGCGGCGAATTACCGCGGGTTCTTTCCTGGTTCATGGCTCATGGTCTTGCTTCTGATTCGGAAAGCGCCGTTAAAGCCATTGTGGAAATGTTTGAAGATTTTCGTAAAGAATCGGTTGATTTGAATGCCGATGATTTCAAAAACGGCAGGGCAAAAGAGAAGACACTTACGGAAGTTTTGGGTTTTGAAACGGTAGCGGATAAAAAAGAGTGGAAACCGGGATCTATTTCCTTTGCGAAGTTCGGAACAATAGGGCATAGAATTATCCCTCCTTTTTTAAAGGGAGAAGAATTCTGGCCGGAAATTTGTTTCGCTTCAAACGGGAAGAGAAAACAATTATCGCTTTTTAACGGCCATTCCCAGTTGGAAATTTTTAAAACGCGAAAAACAGGGCGAAACCCGTCTGTTTCTGATGTTGAAAAACTTTGGGAAGAGATGGTTGTGATTTTCAATTTTTACGACGGGTCTTGGCTTAAACAGTATATCGCGCTGTTTCCTTACGCCGAAAAAATGACGGAGTTTCTTTATCCTTTTTTTGGAAAAGAAACTCTTGGCGTTATTGACCGTTCCAGCGCGTATTCTTTTTATTTCTCGATTCTAACCCTTATGACATGGGCTTCTGTTTTAGTCTATGTATCCAAGGGCAATTCGTTTAATCCGTTTTTCTCGGAAATTCCAGTCATTAATTCGGAGCACAAATTTTTACGTCAAAGAATTGACGCTTTGGAATTTTCACCTTTTCTGGACAGTGAAGGGCGTTGCGTTTTTAGTTCGTCGGCGTTTTCGGAAATTGTGAAGTTTTTTCAAAGAAAAAGAAAAAATGGCTCTGTTTCCGTCGGCAAGCTGCTTTTTGCGCTTTCAAGAGTGTATGGCTCGGATGCCTGCAAAAGATTCATTATTAAAGATTTCAAATTCGCGGTTGGAGACGGTGTTGACCCGATGTCTCCGGTTTTAGATTACCGGGATTCTCTGCCTTTGTCGAAACACAGGGAACAGGTTGAATTTTATATCACCATGGCAACCCTTGATTGGCATCTTTGTTCAATGAATTTTGGCGGTTCCCGCAAAAAAATTTCCGAAGTTTGGAGAAACGGGCTGGGTGTGAGAAAGGGCGTTCTTGTTTATTTTTTTCCGAATGTTTTTCCTGTTGTTTATAATATTTCTGTTTCTTTGAAAAAGCAGGAAGAAATATTTAAGGAAAAAGTAGCGGCCGCTTGGAATGAAGCGGAAAATTCCGCTCGGGAGCGTTTCTTTGCCAAACACTTGGTTCAGGGGATAAAAACAGCAGTCCAAAATTCCGGAAATGACAATGGTCTTTTTTTAGGCGCCAAAAAGGGAAGAAAACAATTTCAAATGAGACCGAAAAAAGTCTCCACGGTGAAAGATGTTGCGGAGCAATTTTTGCCGTTTATTCAAAAACGAATGGTCGTTGACAGATTCGGCTTGATTGCCGATACCGGGAAAAAAAGAAAAGACGGCAGCCCGCTTCTTTCGCTGAGTGTGCGTTCGCTTTTTGAGTTGATTGAAAATGGCGCGGTGGCGGCAGGGAAGAGCTTTAATTGGTTTCGTGGCGGAGCTATTTGCTGCGTTCTACATGAAGAGAATGAGCCTTCTTTGCACGTGGCTTTGCCTGGTTCGGGCAGAAAATCAGGATTTTATTGTTTTGGTTGTAAAAAAGGGGGAATTTTGGATTTTTCTAATCTTCCCGAGCCTCTTTCTTACATTAAAGGCGACAGCCAATCCTGGGGCGCTTTCAGAAATCAGTTTAAGGCGACCACAAAAATGGAGATTCCTGAAGGATTACGCAGAATGATGAATCTTGCCCAAGAAATTTTTCAGGAAGATTTCTGGGGGAGTCTTGGAGAGAAGTACATCTGGAAAGAGCGGCATATTAATCCTGATTTGGCGTTTTCTCGCGGAGCGGGTTTTTGTACTGAAAAAGTCATAACAGGCCTTCTTGATTCGGGCTACTCATTTCGGGAACTTGTGGATGCCGGATTTATCGGTCAGTCCATAAGATTAAACAAAAGAAACGATCTTTTTGATCTGTTGGCAAAGAGGGGTATGAGCAACGACAGAATACTCCAAAGTTTTGATGCCGGCAAAGGTCAAACGGGAATTCTGCGTCCTTACTTGTCAATGAAAGGGTATTTAACTTTTCCTTTAAAGACAGCTTCGGGCATAATCAACAATTTTTACGGCAGAAACACGGAATTAAACGGTTCCAAAAGTTTCGCTCACAGAAAATTGTCGGTGCGCGTCAACGGGTGTTCCGTCTTTCACGGAATGTTCAACAGTCAGGTTTTGAATAGCGGGTTTAAAGAAGTTGTCGCGGTTGAAGCGGTTATTTGCGCTCTTACTCTTATTGAAATGGGGATTGAAAGCACTGTTGCCGTTATAGGAGTTGATAACAGGTTTATTATTGAAGAACTGGTTAGAAGCGGAAAAAATATCGGCTTGGGACTGGATGTTGACAATACGGGAGCGCAGGGCACGCTTTCAGTTTTTCCACAAAAACTCGTGGACGCCGGTTTCAATTTTTCTCTCCGTGATTTCACGGCCGATTTCATAAGAGAATTTGGAGCGTCTTCTGTCGGAAACTGGAAAGATTTTAACGATTGGTGGAAAAATTCCGACCGCTACCGATTCAGGGGCATTTTTAAAAACAGATCTTTTTGAAAAGCCGCGAATTTGTAAGACAAATTTCGCGGCTTTTTCATTTCGGCATTATCCTTGACGCGTGCAAGCTCTTCGTGCTAAGTTGATTTAATCGTAATTAATATCCAGACCTCGGGATATCCACAGATTGTGTTCTTGCGAGGCATGCCTTAATAAATATAAAATAAGACTTAAGGTGTTTTCGCACCCGATTTCATAACAAAGCAACACAAAAAACAATAACCCTTTAAACGAATTGACGCGAGGGGCGTTTTTTGTTGCCGTTTTTATTTGTGTATGCAGAGAACTTTACCTAAAAAATATTTTTCTAAATACAAGAAACCATTTGCAGAACCGCCGCACCTCACCGAGCTCCAGATGAATTCTTTCGACCTTTTTGTAAAAGAAGGGCTTAAACATTTATTCAAAGAATTTTCTCCGATAAAAGATTATACCGAAAAAGAATTTGATTTGGAGTTTGTCGATTTTTCAATCGGCGAACCTGTTTACGATGAATATTACGCCAAGGCGAATAACATGTCTTACGAGGCTCCTCTTAAGGTACAACTCCGCCTGAAGAATAAAGTTATAAAAGAAACGAAAGAACAGGAAATTTTTCTCGCCGATTTGCCGATTATGACCGGGCACGGCACTTTCGTAATCAATGGGGTGGAACGCGTTATAGTCTCTCAGCTTGCGCGTTCTTTCGGCGCTTATTTCACTATGAATGTTTTTCGCGGAAGAAAACTTTTCGGCGCCAAGGTTATCCCGAACAGAGGCGGATGGATTGAAATGGAGACCGAATCCGATAATGCCATTTACGCCAGAATTGACAGAAAAAGAAAAATTGCCGCCACTGCGCTTTTAAGGGCCTTTGGCATTGAAACGGACCAGGACATAAAAAATGCTTTTAAACATATAAAGCCGTCCGAGATTGATTATATAAAATCAACTTTGGAAAAAGACGAATCCCATAGCGCCGATGAAGCATATGTGGAACTTTTTAAACGTATCAGGCCCGGCGAATTGGCTACCGCTTCAAATGCCAAAGACCTTATAGATTCCATGTTTAACGAAGCCAGATACGACCTTTCCATTGTGGGCCGGTTTAAATTAAACCAGCGTCTCGGTCTTCCTTTAGATAACGTCAAAAACGAGAAAAAAGTTTTAACCAAAGAAGATTTGGTAAGAATTATTACCGAAATAATAAGAATGAACGAAGATCCTTCGGCAGAACCGGACGATATTGACCATTTAGGTAACAGGCGGATAAGAACTGTCGGTGAAATGCTTCTTGAAAGATTAAGAGTCGGAATGACCAGAATGAAAAAAGCTATTCAGGATAGAATGTCTACAGTCGAAGCGGAAACCGTTACTCCTGTTCAAATTGTAAACGCGAGGCCTTTTTCCGCCGTTGTAAAAGAATTTTTTGCCACAAACCAGCTTTCGCAGTTCATGGGTCAGAAAAATGTTTTGGATGAACTTGAACATTTGCGCCGGCTTTCGGCTTTGGGCCCCGGCGGTCTTACTCGCGAACGCGCCGGCTTTGAAGTCCGCGACGTGCATGCTTCCCATTATGGAAAAATTTGCCCGATAGAAACTCCCGAAGGTCCGAACATCGGTCTTGTCGTTCATCTTGCTTCTTACGCGCGTTTAAATGAATACGGAATTTTGGAATCTCCTTACCGCCGCGTAAAGAACGGAAAGATAACGGAAGAAATAGTTTATCTGGACGCCTTTGAAGAAAGCAAATACAACATAGCGCATGCCGGAGTTTCTTATGACGAAAACGGACGGCTTACCGATAAACAAGTTGAAGCGAGAGCGAAGCTTGAGCCTGGGCTTGTGCCGAGCGAGGATATACATTTTATAGACGTTTCCCATCAGCAGGGTTTTAGCGTTGCGACTTCGCTCATTCCTTTTCTTGAACATGACGATGCAAACCGCGCGCTTATGGGTTCGAACATGCAAAGACAGGGAGTTCCTTGCATAAATCCCGAAGCTCCGCTTGTTGGAACAGGTTGGGAGGAAACCGCGGCGCATGACAGCGGACGGCTTATTTTCGCGTCTTCAGCCGGTACCGTTAAAAATGTTGACGCTGAAAAAATAGTAATAAAAGAAAAAGCAGGAGGAGAAAAAACTTACAAGATGGTAAATTTTTTGCGTTCAAACGATTTCACGGCGATAGACCAGAGGCCGATTGTTGATGTGGGGCAGGAGGTTAAGGCAGGGCAGGTTCTTGCTGACACGAGCTCAACCCAAAACGGACAGCTGGCGTTGGGTAAAAATCTTTTGGTCGCTTTTCTCTCATGGGGCGGAGCGAACTTTGAAGATGCTATCATCATCTCCGAAAAACTCGTTATGGAAGATATTTTCTCTTCCATACATATAGAAGAATTTTCCGTAAAAGTCCGCGACACCAAGCTTGGCCCGGAAATAACCACTTACGATATTCCGAACGTTGGTGAAGATAAGCTAAAAGATTTGGACGAAGAAGGAATCGTGCGTATAGGAGCGGAAGTGAGAGCCGGAGACATACTTGTCGGTAAAATTTCTCCAAAAGGCGAAGTTGAACTTACTCCGGAAGAACGGCTTTTGAGGGCGATTTTCGGAGAGAAAGCAAGGGAAGTCAAAGATACTTCTTTGCGTCTTGAACACGGGAAACGCGGCAGAATTATCGGCGTAAAAGTTTTCTCGCGCGACAAAGGCGATAAATTGGAAACAGGAGTTATAAAAGAAGTGAGAGTTGAGGTGGCGCAGCTTAGAAAAGTATCTGTTGGTGATAAGCTGGCAGGCAGACACGGGAACAAAGGAGTCATTTCCAAAGTTCTTCCCGTTGAAGACATGCCGTATCTTGAAGACGGAACTCCGGTTGATATTATATTAAATCCGCTCGGTGTTGCTTCTCGTATGAACATCGGACAGATTTTGGAAACTCATCTTGGCTGGGCTGCCGAAAAACTTGGCTATCAGGCAATAACCCCTCCTTTTGCCGGGGTTACCGAAGAAGAAATAAAAGCCGAACTTAAAGCCGCCGGACTTCCGGAAAACGGCAAAGTTGAGCTTTTTGACGGAAGAACGGGAGAAACATTCGAACAGAAAGTCACTGTGGGGATGATATACATGCTTAAGCTGAGCCACATGGTTGAAGATAAAATGCACATGAGATCCGTCGGACCGTACTCTCTTATCACTCAGCAGCCGCTTGGAGGCAAAGCGCAAGGAGGAGGCCAGAGGTTTGGCGAAATGGAAGTATGGGCCCTTGAAGGATACGGGGCGGCTTATACTTTGCAGGAAATGATAACCATAAAATCCGACGATGTGCTTGGCCGCACCGGAGTTTTTGACGCCATAGTGAGAGGAGAGAGTTTCAGGCATCCGAATATTCCGGCTTCTTTCCACGTTTTGGTAAACGAACTTAAAGGTCTGGGGCTTAACGTGATTCTGGAAAAGAACGACGGAGTGGAATAAAAGTAAACATATGAATACCAAAACCACCGATTTTAAATCCATCTTTTTGAAACTCGCTTCTCCCGAGGACATTTTGTCATGGTCTTTCGGCGAAGTGACGAAAGGAGAAACTATAAATTATCGCACCCAGCGTCCGGAACGCGACGGTCTTTTTGACGAACGCATTTTCGGTCCGGAAAAAGATTATGAATGTTATTGCGGAAAATACAGGAGAGTCAGATACAAAGGAGTTATTTGTGAAAAATGCGGAGTTGAAGTGACACGTTCTATAGTGAGAAGGGAAAGAATGGGGCATATTGCGCTTGCCGCTCCTGTCGCGCACATTTGGTTTTTAAGAGGAATCCCTTCAAGAATAGGCCTTATGCTGGATATTTCGGTTTCCGAACTTGAAAAAGTCATTTATTTTGCCGGATACATAATAACTAAGGTAAATGAAGAAGCAAAGAAAGAAGTTTTTGAAGCGATAGAAAAAGAATTTAAGATAAAAAGTAAAAAAATCGCGACCCCCGAAGAAAAGAAAAAATTGAAAGACGCCCTTTCGGCCGCGAAAAAAGAAATAGAAAGCATTGCTCCTCTTCGCGTAATTGACGAATTGGATTACAGACGCTTGAGCTTGAAATATGGAGAACTTTTTGAAGCAGGTTCGGGTGCTGAAACTTTTTATTCCGTCTGCAAAAATTTGAATCTTGAAGATTTGGCGAAAAAATACGAACTCGCGTATGAAAATGCCACTCCTCAAAACAAGAAAAAAGTAGCAAGGCAAGTCGGTTTCATAAATTCAATGATAGCATCCAAGATAAGACCCGAGTGGATGTTTATGACTGTTCTTCCGGTGATACCTCCGGCTTTAAGGCCGATGGTCCAGCTCGACGGAGGAAGACACGCGACCTCCGATGTAAATGATTTATACAGAAGGGTGTTAAACAGGAACAATCGTCTAAAACGGCTTTTGGAAATAAACGCTCCGGACGTTATCGTAAAAAACGAAAAAAGAATGCTGCAGGAAGCGGTGGATTCTCTTATAGATAATTCCATAAGAAGAGGTCAACAAACAGCCGCTTTGAGCCAGGCGCAAAAAAGGCCCCTTAGGTCTCTTTCGGACATGCTCCGCGGGAAGCAGGGCAGGTTCAGACAAAATCTTTTGGGTAAGCGCGTTGATTATTCGGGACGCTCGGTTATTGTTGTCGGTCCTAATCTTAAGATGGACCAGTGCGGAATGCCGAAGCAGATGGCGCTTGAACTTTTCAGACCCTTCGTCATTTCTCAGCTTATAAAACGAGAGCTTGCCTACAATATTCGTGGCGCGAACAGGCTCATAGACGAAAAAACCGATGAAGTGTGGGAGATTTTGGAAAATGTGATTAAAGACAAATATGTCTTGCTTAACCGCGCTCCGACTTTGCATCGTCTTGGAATCCAGGCTTTCAAACCTATTCTGATAGATGGAGAAGCTATACAAATACATCCGCTGGTATGTTCGGCTTTTAACGCGGACTTCGACGGCGACCAGATGGCGGTTCATGTTCCTTTAAGCGAAGAAGCGCAGGAAGAAGCGAGGGAAATAATGGCTTCCACAAAAAATCTTTTAATCCCGAGAACGGGAGATCCTGTCGTTAATCCTTCCCAGGACATAGTGCTCGGCTGCTTTTTTATGACAAGAATAAGAAAAGGCGCCAAGGGTGAAGGAAAATATTTTTCAAGCCCGAACGAGGCTATTTTGGCTTACGATTTCGGAGAAGTGGAGCTTCAGGCGCTTGTAAAAGTTTTGCCTACCTCCACAAAAAAATACGAAATTTTCAAAGGAGAAATGATAGACACTACGGTAGGCAGGCTGCTTTTTAACAGCTTTTTGCCGAGTGAACTTTCTTTTATAAATGATGAATTCGGTAAAAAACGCCTAGCTAAAATTGTTGATGAAATTATCAGGTTTTACGGAGTGGACGCTACGCCTCCTATTTTGGACAAGATAAAAGAATTCGGCTATACATATTCTACCAAGTCCGGAATTTCATGGGGCATGGATGATGTGAAAGAGCCGGAGAAAAAACACGAAATTATAGAAGAAGCCGAAATCAAACACCAGGAAATTTATGAACATTTCAATAACGGGCTTTTGACGGAAGACGAGAGATACATTAAATCTATCGGCATTTGGCAGGAGGCGAAAAATAAAGTTGACGATTTGGTTCCTTCCGGCCTTGACCAGTTCGGTCCTGTCTATAGCATGGTTTCTTCGGCCGCCAGAGGTTCTTGGGGGCAGATAAACCAGATGGCGGGAATGAAAGGTCTTGTAGCGAACCCGTCAGGAAAAATTATAGATTTTCCGATAATTTCTTCTTACAAGAAGGGGTTGAATGTTTTGGAATATTTTATTTCAACGCACGGCGCGAGAAAAGGAACCGCTGACACGGCTTTGAAAACCGCGAAAGCAGGCTATCTTACCCGCCGTCTTGTTGATGTGGCGCAGGACGTTATTATCACCGAAGAGGATTGCGGCGATAAAAAAGGATTGACCATAAAACGCGATATCGCCACTGACGGTTCTTTTGAGGAAGAAATCGCGTCAAGAATAAAAGGCAGAATTTTATTGAAAGATATTTCTATTGAAGATAAAGAAGGAAAAGGAAAGAAAATTTTTAAAGCCGGCGACATGCTTTCTTCAAGAGACGCCGAACAGATTGATAAAGCCGGAGTTAGCGAAGTGCGCGTGAGGTCGCCTCTTTCTTGCGAAACGCAATGGGGCATTTGCAGAAAATGTTATGGGCTTGATCTTGGAAGAAACGAACTTATAAAAATCGGCGAAGCTGCCGGAATCATCGCGGCGCAGGCGGTTGGCGAACCTGGAACCCAGCTTACAATGAGGACCTTCCATGAGGGAGGCGTAGCCAAAAAAGGCGGAGATATCACTTTGGGTCTTCCCCGTGTTGAAGAACTTTTTGAAGCCAGAACTCCGTCTAATCCTGCGGTTATCACCGAATACAGCGGAGATGTTTTGGAAATCAAAGAAGCGGACAGCTCTTCCGGAGAAAAAACTGTCGTTGTTTTACCGGAAGCTTCCGAGATAAAAGCGAAAAAGGCAAAATCAGAAAAGCCGGAAAAAACCGAAGTTGAAGAATATGTTATTCCTTTTGGAAAAAGAATCATAGTGAAGAAAGGAGCCAAGGTTAAAGCCGGGGACCCTCTTACCGACGGTCCTATCGATATCAAGGTCCTTTTCAAAATCGCGGGCAAGGAAGCCGCTGAAAATTATATTTTGAAGCAAGTCGGCAAAGTTTATGATATTCAGGGAGTTTCCATACACGATAAGCATTTGGAAATTATCGTAAGACAGATGTTTTCAAGATATAAAGTAAAAAGTTCGGGAGACACGCCCCTTAACAAAGGACAGCTTGTCGAAAGAACCATACTCCTCGAGGAAAATAAAAAAGCGAGAGAAAAAGGAGGGGAAGAAGCGGGCGCTTCAATAACACTTATGGGCGTTAGCAAAGTTTCGCTTTCCACTTCAAGTTTTCTGTCAGCCGCGTCTTTCCAAGACACCGCTCGTGTGCTCATAAAAACATCAACCGAAGGAGGCCGCGATAAATTGCGCGGTTTGAAGGAGAACGTCATCATAGGCCATCTTATTCCTGCCGGAACCGGTATCAGAAAAGATTTAAAATGTTTGGAACGTTTTAACAATATGCCGCCGGCAGAATCAAGAGAAGAAGAATATTAAAAAAATAACCCCCCCCATTCCGCTAAAGCGGAACGGGGGGTTTTGCTTTTTACGGCTTGCGGGGATAAACTGAAGCCAATGAGTTCGTCAGTTGAACAAATAAAACAGCGGCTTAACGTGGTGGATGTCGTCGGATCGTACGTAAAGCTCATAAAAGCCGGAGCCAATTACAAAGCCGTTTGCCCGTTTCATTCGGAAAAAAGCCCGTCTTTTTTCGTATCGCCGTCGCGCGATACATGGCATTGTTTCGGATGCAACAAGGGCGGCGATATTTTTGAATTTGTAAAACAAATAGAAGGCGTTGAATTTGTGGAGGCGCTTAAAATTTTGGCGGACAGGGCGGGAGTGGTTTTGGCGCGCGAAAATCCGGAAGCAAGAAACGAAAGAACTCGGCTTTTGGAACTTATGTCCGACGCGGGTGATTTTTATAAAAGGTGCCTACTGCAGAACCCGGATGTTTTTAATTATCTTAGAAAACGCGGGCTCTCGGAAGAGACGATAAAAAATTTCAATATCGGATTCGCTCCGGCGGAAGAAACCGGCTGGAGGCATCTTTTAAATTTTCTAAAAGAAAAAGGGTATTCGGTTTCTGAAATGGAAAAAACCGGAATGGCTGTCAAGAAAACGGTAAGCGATTATTATGACCGTTTTCGCGGTCGGATTATGTTTCCGTTAAAAGATTTTTCCGGCAGAGTTGTCGGATTTTCTGGCAGAATTTTTGCTTCGCCCTCCGTATCCTTGGCGAAGGAGGGGACGGAAAAAGCTAAATACATAAATACTCCGCAGACGATTTTATACGACAAGTCAAAAATTTTATACGGATTTGACAGCGCCAAACTCGAAATAGGGAAAAAAGATTTTTGCGTTCTTGTGGAAGGCCAGATGGACGTGATTATGTCCCAGCAAGCCGGAGTTTTAAATACCGTTGCCGTTTCGGGGACGGCATTGACTGAAAATCATCTTTTGACATTAGGCCGTCTTACGAAAAAACTTGTAATGGCTTTTGACAGCGACGAGGCCGGAATAAAAGCGTCAAAAAGAAGCGTTGATATGGCTTTGTCTGCTGGATTTGAGGTAAGGGCAGTGGCGATAACGGGAGGCAAGGACCCTGCTGACATGGTTTTGGAAAACCCGGAAAATTGGGTTAAAGCGGTTGGCGAGTCCACGCACATTATAAATTTTTATCTCGATGTTTTAAAAGAAAAATACGGAGACGGGCGGGAGTATAAAATAGAAGCCGCAAAAAATATTTTGCCCTATGTTGTTTCCATGCAAAGCGAAGTTGAAAAAAGTCATTGGATTACGGAAATCGCGAAAAGAATCGGAGCGCGCGAAGATTCGGTTTATGAGGATTTCAAAAAAATACGGCTTGAAAAAAGGCTGGGTTCTTCGCAGGATACTTCTCTAAATTTTCCGGTTCAGCCGATAAAAAAGCGCCTGGAACTTTTGGCGGAAAGAGTTGGCGGAATTATTTTATGGAAAAAGGACAAAACGCTTTTCCCGGAAGAGGTAATGAAAGAAGCGGAAAAAATGCTTGAATCGTTTGATAAAAATTCTAAAAACAGAATCGCGATTGAAGCGGAACTTTATTATTCCGGTTCGGATAAATTGGACGATGAAATAACGGAGCTCGTAAAAGACTTTAAAAAAGAATCGGTAAAAACGCGGCTTGAGGCGTTAGCCGAAGAAGTTTGCAGCTACGAAAACTGCGGCGACACGGCGAACCTGTCTTCCAAAATGGAGGAGTTCCAGAAGTTGTCAAAAGAATTAGGAGGGATTTGATTTCGGATATGAGAAATTAGCAAAATAAATTTATGAAATTATTTCTTGCGTCATCGTTTGACAAGACAGTGGAGATTTTTCTTAAAAAGCTGGGGAAAAACCCGGGAGGGTTAAAAGTGCTTTTTGTTGCGAATGCCGCTGACACTTACGACGATAAATTTTGGGTTGAATTAGACAAAAAGGCCTTTGAAAAAGCCGGTTTCCATGTTGAGCCGATTGATTTGAGAAAGTTAGACAAGGAAGAGCTTAAAAAATTTTTAAATAACGCCGATATTTTTCATGTTTGCGGCGGCAGCGTGTTGTATCTTTTGAATTTGCTTCGGCAAAGGGAACTAGTTGAAATTATCCGCGATTTTATAAGAAACGGGAAGATGATTTATACCGGCACCAGCGCCGGTTCAATGATTGCGGCTTCAGACTTATCGCTTTCAAAATACGATGAAGAGGAGCAAAAATTCGTTTTCGAAACCTCGGACTATTCTGGTTTGGATTTGGTTAATTTTTATATTATCCCGCACTGCCAAAATCATGAATTTTTGCCAAGTACGGAAAATATGATTAAGCATTTGCCGGATAACAAAAATCCAATTTTGATGCTGAACGATAATCAGGCGGTTTGGGTAAAAGATGAAAATTTTGAAATTTTATCTTCTGTGTAGATACAAATATATTGATGTAAGCGACCGCGTACAGTTATATATTTGATAGTTTTTCTTAAACACAAAAAATTCGGGGAAATATCCTCGAATTTTTTGATGGTTCCGCGGCCTATAAGCCGAATTCTGTCCTCGCCTTGCGGCGATGTATGACTATTTATCTGGCGCGCATATTACTATGCGGCTCAAGCGGCACTTCCTTCGACCATGCTCAGGATTAATCTTGAGTTTATCGAAAGATACGGCCTTGCACTCTGGTAAGGATTTAGCCGTTTCATTTCCGCTTTTTTATCACTATGGCGGAATTAAGCCGACTAGCTTGTGATTGGGCTTTCCGCGATTCTTTCGAATCGGGACGTTTCTGTTCGCACCTCTCGTGTTGCCACGGCAGGCGGTTAGCCTGTACCTTTTTATCTGTCCAAAGGACTCGATAGTGTTCGGACTTTCCTCCCCAACGTAACGTCGGGGCAGTCATCCGGCCACGGAACCATTATTATTCTATCATGATTATTTGATTATGTAAATGCAGGATAATTAAGTATTTATCCCCTGGTTTAATTTTGATTTCCTCTTTTTTTCGCATATTATTAGAAATAATAGGGAATTAAAGGCGATTCTTTAACTTTTAATATCTAAAAATTGCAAAAATGAGAAAGAAAATAATAAATGAAGAAGAAACCAGCGTGCTTTCTCAAGAAGACACGGCTGTTTCTCAAATTAATACAGAGCCGTCGGTTTCCGTGGAAGAAAAAAGTTTTTTTTCTTTCACTTCCGTAAAATGGGAGTCGGTGTCAAAGTACGCCCTTATGGCGTTGGCGTTTCTTCTGCCTTTTTGGTTTTCATCCGCAGGTGTTTTTACTTTGTCCGTATCAAAATCGCTCCTGATTTTCTCTTTGGTTTTGGTTTCGGCGGTTTTTTATCTTATTCATGTTTTACAGGAGGGATCCATAATTTACCCTAAAAATATTCTTTTTTTGGCGCTTTGCGGGGTCCTCGCGGCAACGCTTGTGTCATCTTTTTTTTCCGGAATTTTTTCCGTCTCTTTTTTCGGATACGGCGGAGAGATAAATACTTTTTCTTTTCTCCTTGCCGCTTCAGTGGCGCTTTTCTTGGTCTCTTCTATTTTTAAGACCGAAAAAGACGCTTTAATCTTTCTTTTTCTTTTCGTCTTTTCATCGGTAATCGTATTTGCTTCGCAAGTTGTACGTTTTTTTTCCGGTATGGATTTTTTCGGTGTTTTACCGGATAAAACAAGCTCTCTTGTTGGTTCATGGAACGAATTTTCCGTGTTCTCCGGTTTTGCCGCGCTCTTAGCCGTTCTCTTTTTGGAATTTTTTAAAGACAAAATGGCGCGGATGAATAGCGGCAAGGTATGGTTTTGTTTTCTTTACGCGATTTTGGGCTTTTCTTTTATCTCTCTTTTCTTTGTCAATTTCGGGCAGACATGGGTGGTTTTGGCGGTTTTTCTTTTGACGCTTTTTGTTTATCTTTTTTCGATATCTTTCCGTCAGAAAAAAGGATTCGCGGCATTGCCGATAATTTTGTTTTTAGTTTGTTTGTTCCTCATTTTGGCCAGAACTACTCTTGTGAGCGATGTGGTCAGCAAAGTAGGCCTTTCTTACATTGAAATAAGGCCTTCGTGGTCGGCGACACTGAAAGTCTCCGAAGACGTCATGTCGTCCGGCGTTAAAAATTTGATATTAGGTTCGGGTCCGAACACTTTTTCTTACGACTGGTTAAAATTCAAGCCGCTTGATGTCAACCAGACCATGTTTTGGAATTTGAACTTTCAAAATTCAACCGGTTTTATTCCTACTTTTGCCGCAGCCGGAGGAATTTTGGGCATATTGTCTTGGGCGGTTTTTCTTGTTTTGTTTATTTATTACGGCTTGAAGTCTGTGAATTATTCCATGGGTGACAGCGGCAGCAGGATCGTTTTTATTTGTTTTCTTGCCGCCGCCTATCTGTGGGTTTTTTGTTTGACCTATATTCCCGGACCCGTTATTTTAATGATGACTTTTTTGGTGACGGGATTATTTTTGGCGATGTTCGCCAGAAATTCGGAGAATGTTTTGAAAAAATTCGTTTTTGCCGACGGCGGCAGCATCGCTTTTGTTTCGGCCATGCTTGTCGTTCTTTTTCTTATCGCCGGCGTCGCTTCTTTTTATCTTCTGTACCAGAAATATTGGTCAATCTACTCTTACGGGAAAGGAGTTAATGTTTTTAATTCCAGCGGAGATTTGGATGAAGCGCAGAGGTTGATTGCCGTTGCCACTAGGTTTGACAGCCAAGACAGATATTACAGAACGTTAAGCGAGATAAATCTTGCGAGACTTGGCGTGATTATCAATCAGGCGCTTACACCGGAAGAAGGGCGAATTCAGTTTCAGAATAACCTGGCTTCCGCGATACAAAACGCGCAAACCGCCATTGATATAGATTCGGAAAATCCGTCCAACTGGATGTCTCTTGGGAGGGTTTATGGAAGTATTTTGCCTTTTCAAATACCGGGGTCCAAAGATTTTGCCATTGATTCTTACAAAAAAGCCGCGCAAAAAGCGCCGACAGATCCTCAGCCGTTTCTGGCTTTGGCTCAGGTTGAAATTGATTCCGGAGGTTCTTTTGGTTCCGCAAGGGGATATTTGGCTTCTTCTTTAAGGCTTAAAGCGAATTATACTCCGGCGTTATATCTGCTCGCGCGCGTCGCGGCTCAGGAAGGGAATATTGACGAAGCGATAACTCAAACGCAAACAGCTTTACTTACGTCTCCGAACGATGTTGGCATTCTTTTCCAGCTGGGGCTTTTGCAGTATCAGAAAAAGGATTATGAAAATGCCGTCATCTCTTTGGAAAGAGTGGTTTCTCTTAGCCCTAATTACGCGAACGCCATGTACTTTTTGGGCTTGTCTTATGAAAAAACAGATAGAATTCAGGATGCGATAACCCAATTTAAAAAAATAAGCGAACTGAATCCCGATAACGAAGAAGTTAAAACAATTTTATCAAATTTGCGCTCCGGCAAACCGGCTTTATCGGAAGTTTCTCCTCCTGCTCCTGCGCCGGAAGAAAGAGAGAAGCCTCCTTTGAAAGAAGAATAACTATTGTTTTGAAATCGGAAGATTTTTTATGAATTTTTGCGTTTATGAACACAAATGATGCAGCGTCTTTTCAATTTTCTGAATAAAGAAGTAAACGGCTTGCATCAAGCGGCTTTTCTTCTGGCCTTCGCGTCTATCGGCGCGAAGGTTTTGGCTATTTTTCGCGACAGGCTCTTGGCCGCTAATTTCGGCGCGGGGAACGAACTTGATATTTATTATGCAGCCTTCCGTCTTCCCGATTTTATCTACGTAGGCTCTTTGTTTTTTGTTTCTCTTACTTCGCTTATTCCTTTTTTTATTGAAAAGAAGAAAAAATCCGCCGAAGGCGGACATAATTTCATAAACGAAATTTTTACCGTTTTTCTTGCGTTTATGGTTTTTTCGGCCGGCGTTTGTTTTTTTGCCGCTCCGTTTTTGACGGATTTAATCGCTCCGGGATTTTCCGAAGAATCAAAACGTCTGCTTATCCAATTCACGCGCATTCTTCTTCTCTCTCCGCTTTTTCTTGGATTATCCAATCTTGTTTCGGGAGTTATCCAATCGTTCAACAGATTTTTCATTTATTCTTTAAGCGGTGTTTTGTATAACGCGGGTAGTATTTTAGGTTTGATTATTCTCTATCCGAAATTCGGCATGGCCGGCGTCGTTTGGGGGGTAGTGATAGGCGCCGCGCTCCATTTTTTGATACAAGTGCCTTCTCTTGTGAACTTGGGTTACGTGCCAAAAATTTCTTTTAATATACGCTGGATCGAAGTCTGGAAAGTCATCTGGAATTCTTTTCCGCGCACTCTTAGCCTCACGTTAAACCAGATTGTTCTTTTGGTTCTGACCGCCATCGCTTCTTTTCTGGCGAGCGGAAGCATCTCCATGTTCAATCTTGCTTCAAATCTTCAGGCTATTCCGCTTACGGTAATCGCTTTAAGTTATAGCGTCGCGGCTTTTCCGGCTCTTGCGAGAAATTTTATTGAAAAGCAGAACGGAAAATTTCTTTCTTCCGTTGTCGCGTCTTTTCGCCATATCCTTTTTTGGCTTTTGCCTTTTTCGGCCTTGCTTATTGTTTTGAGAGCGCAGGTGGTCAGGTCTGTTTTAGGGGCCGGCGCTTTCAGCTGGACGGATACCAGGCTTACTGCCGCGGCATTGGCGCTTTTTTCTTTTTCGCTTTTCGCCCAAGGGCTTATTTTGCTTTTTTCGCGCGCGTTTTATGCCGCTGAAAGAAATAAAGTGCCTTTGCTTGTGAACCTTTTTTCTTCGGTTGCCACGATTTTTTTCGCCGCGATTTTTATATGGATGCTTCATTCTTGCGTTTTTTTCCGTTCTTTTTTGACGGGTGTTTTAAGAGTCGAAGATGTTTCCGGCGCCGCTTTTTTGGCTCTGCCCTTGGCTTATTCTTTGGGAAGCGTCTTGAATTTTTTCCTGCTTTTTTGGGCTTTTGAAAAAGAGATAGGCTCTATTTCCGAAGCGCTTGAGGGAATTTGGCAGATCGTCTTGAACGCTTTTTTCATGGCATGCGTCGCCTATTTGGGACTTAATATTTTTGATGATTTTTTTGACCTTGATACTTTTTTCGGTATTTTTACTCAGGGATTTTTATCGGGGCTTTTGGCGTTTCTCTTCGGGTTTTTCCTCTTGAGGCTTTTAAAAAACAAAGAGCTCAATGATTTGACCATTTCTTTTAAAAACAGAGTATTTAGAAAATTTGTCATCAAGCCGGAACCCGAAGAAATACATGAATAGATTTTTATCATATGTTTTTTAATCACAAAAAAAAGACGGGGTTTACGCTTATTGAATTGATGGTCGTTATTGCCATCTTGGGGATTATTTCTTCTTTGGTGC
Source organism: Candidatus Paceibacterota bacterium (assembly GCA_028711505.1). Lineage (NCBI taxonomy): Bacteria > Bacillati > Minisyncoccota > Minisyncoccota bacterium. The sequence continues at coordinate 24,295 of JAQTSC010000001.1, forward strand.
TGTCTTCAATAAGCAGCGCCAGGCGGACATCTCATGATACAAAAAGGGTGGCGGATTTAAAAGAAGTTTCAAAAGCGCTTGCTTTTTTCTACGACGTAAACGGTACTTATCCTTATCGTTTTTCTCAGGAACTGGAATTAAATTGGGGAGTAATGCTTGATGATTTGGCAGCGGCTGGTTTTATTTCCTCGGCGGATTTTTACGATAATCCTTCATCGGCCCAAGCGCCGAAAGGCATAAGTTTTTTGGTCAGAAAGGCGGAATCTGCTATGCCTCCTCCGGCCGATCCTTTTGGCGACTACAATACCGAGATTCAAGACCCGCTATATCCTTCCCAAAGTTATGGTTATATGGTTTCTCCGGACGGCGATAACTATCGTTTAAGGGCGAAATTGGAAAATCAAGACAGCGCGTATTTCGATAACAGCTTGGAAGGTTATTTCTTATTTCCTTTTTTCGCGACAGGAGATACGGCTTGCGACAAAAGTTTAAATTATTATTGCATAGGTCCGGCCGGCAATTTTGAACCGCGCTATGTAGGACCCTTTTATTAGAATTTGTTATTTTTGAAAAACCGCCTTTAAAAAAGGCGGTTTTTCTGCTCTAATAGATGAATGGCTGAAAACCAAAAAAATATCAGAAATTTTTGCATAATCGCTCACATAGACCACGGCAAGTCCACTTTAGCCGATCGTTTTTTGGAATTGACCGCCACTATTGAAAAAAGAAAGATGCGCGAGCAATTTTTAGACCAGATGGATCTTGAAAGGGAGAGAGGAATTACCATAAAAATGCAACCGGTGCGAATGAATTATCAAGTATCCGCCGTCAATTATCAGATGAACTTGATTGACACTCCGGGGCATGTCGATTTTTCTTACGAAGTTTCCCGCTCGCTTAAAGCGGTTGAGGGCGCCGTGCTTTTGGTGGACGCCACGCAGGGCGTTCAAGCGCAGACAGTCACCAATTTGGAAATGGCCAAAGCTTTAGGGCTCGTCATTATTCCAGTGATAAACAAAATAGACAGTATTAATGCCAGGGTTTCCGAAACAAGAAAAGAAATAATTGAAGTTTTACACTGCGATGAAAAAGAAATTTTAGAGATATCCGCGAAAACCGGAGAGGGCGTCAGTGCGCTTTTGGAAGAAATAATTAAAAGAATTCCATCGCCTCCAGCGAGCGAAGAATCATTTCGCGCTCTTGTTTTTGATTTTGATTATTCTTTGCATCGCGGTGTTATTTTGTATATCCGCGCCACTGACGGAGAAATAAAAAAAGGAGATTCCGTTTTTTTAAGGCAGGCGGGAGTGAATTTTCAGGTTGCGGAAACGGGAATTTTTATGCCCGAAAAAAAACCGGTTGAGCGTTTAAAAAACGGAGAAATAGGGTATGTGGTTACCAATATAAAAGAAGCGAATATCGGCAGGGTTGGCGATACCTTGCTTTCAAAATTCGGTTCGCTTCCGGCACTGGAAGGGTACAAACAGCCTTTTCCCGTTGTGTGGGCAAGTGTTTTTCCCGAATCGCAGGATAGTTTTGAATCGTTGAAACAGGCTCTTTCCCGGCTGAAACTTTCAGACAGCGCTTTTGCTTTTAGTGAAGAAGAAAGCGGACTTTTGGGCAGGGGTTTTCGCTGCGGTTTCTTGGGGCTTCTTCATCTTGAGATTGTCGTTGAGCGCCTTAGGCGCGATTTTGGCCAGCAGCTTGTCACCGCGTCTCCGAGCGTTGTTTATAGAGTTGAAACGAAAAAAGGAGGAACAGTTGAAATTTATTCTCCGGCTCTTTTTCCCGAACACCATGAAATAATAAAAATTTTTGAGCCGTGGGCGGCGATAAGCATCATAACTCCGAATGAATTTCTAAATGAAGTAATGCAGATTTTAAACAGAAGAGATGCTGTAATCGGATACACCGAAGATTTCGGCAGTTCCAGACTTTTGGTTAAAGCGGAGATGCCTCTTCGCGAGATGATGGATAATTTTTTTGAAGAAATGAAAAGCGCCACATCGGGCTACGCTTCTTTCGGTTATGAAGTAGTTTCCGAAAAAGAAGCGGACGTTGTGCGAATGGATGTTTTGCTAAACGATGAAATAATTCCGGCTTTTTCAAGAATAGTAAAACGGAGCCGGGTTCAGTCGGAAGCGCAAAAAATTGCCAAAAAATTGAAAGAAGTTTTGCCGCGCCAGCTTTTTGTCATAAAAATTCAGGCAAGGGCGCTTGGCAGAATTTTAGCGGCTGAATCGATTACGGCCTTAAAAAAGAATGTTACGGCTCATCTGTACGGAGGAGACAGGACAAGAAAAATGAAATTGTGGCAGAAACAAAAAAAAGGAAAGAAGCGGCTTAAAGAATTCGGCAAAGTTTCCGTGCCTCACGAAGTTTTTTTGAAGATGATTAAAAACGAGAATTAGTTTTTTAAAAATCTAGCCATGGTCAGTTTGGCTGCGTCCGGAGACGCCGAGCTTGGGCTTGTCAATGAGCAGAACTCTTGACAAGGAAGGCGTTGAGGACGAGCAAGCGGCCGCCGGAGTCGCGCGGCGTCAGCCAAAATGATTATGGCTAGACATTTGAATTTGGTTTTGTCCCTTTATGCCAGAAACGGCACAAATAGATAAGCCACCATGGCGAGTACCGCAACGACGCTTATGACCATCCAAATCGCTCTGCTGATTTTTTGGTTTTTCTTTGAAAATAACATGGTATATTTTATTGTATGATGAAGATATGTGCCCTGTTAAAAATCCAAGACCTAAAATTTGACGGGGTGCCGTTAAAAGAAGAATAACACGATGAGAGAGTTTCAGCAAAGACGGCATTTTAGGAATATTGTTTTCTCCCGGGTGTCTTTCGCGGTGTTTTTTTGCCTTTTGGGTTTTTTGTCTTTTTCCGTTTTTCAAATGTATAAAAGAAGCCAAAATGCCTCGTTGAGAAATGATGAGATATCCCGTGAGATAGAAGAACTTCAAAAAAAGAAGGAAAATATGAGTGCGGCGATAAACAGGATGGAAAGCGGCGTTGGCATAGAAGAAGAACTAAGGGAAAAATTTCAAGTAAAAAAGCCCGAAGAGGAATATGTCGTAATTATTGACGGCAATAATCAGCAGGGAATTCAAATGGAGGAAAACGGAGAGGTTAGCGAAGAGAAAAGTTTTTGGAGTGTTTTTTTGGATTTTTTCAAGATATTTTAATGCGGGTATAGTTTAGTGGCAGGATGGCTGCTTCCCAAGCAGCAGGCGGGAGTTCGATTCTCCCTACCCGCACAGAATGAGACTTTTTAAGTCCCAAGGTTCTAGACGTTTGCTGGCGTGAAATTCTATAGAAACTTTTTTGAAATTGAACAGTGGGGGCGGTCTGAAAATGACCGCCTTTTTTTGCGGAAATCAATCAAATTATGCCAAAAATTAGCGAATAATCCACTTGTTTCCGTCTGTTTTTTGCGGTAAAATTTAGATATCTTTTAGATTGGATTTGTCGGATATGAATAAAGGAAAAAGGGCTATAAATAAGGGGCATTTGCACCCTTTATCTATTATTATGAGACAGATGACTGATATTTTTCAGTCATTGGGTTTTGAAGTTGTTTTGGGTCCGGATGTGGAAACTGAACATTATAATTTTGACGCGCTTAACGTGCCCAAAGATCACCCTGCGCGCGATATGTGGGATACTTTTTGGCTAAAGAATGGCCAGCTTTTGAGAACCCATACTTCGCCAATGCAAATCCGGTATATGGAAAAACATCAGCCGCCTTTTCAGATTGTTGTACCCGGCAGAGTTTATCGTTATGAAGCGACCGACGCTACCCACGAAATACAATTTTATCAGCTAGAAGGATTAATGATCGGCAAGGATATAAATTTGGCAAATCTAAAGGGAGTTTTGGAAGAGTTTTTTAAAAAATTGTTTAACAAAAAAGAAATTGATATTCGCTTTCGTCCCAGTTATTTCCCTTTTACCGAGCCCAGTGTTGAAGTTGATATGAAATTGGATAATAAGTGGCTGGAAATTGCCGGCGCTGGGATGGTACATCCGCAAGTATTGAAAAATGTAGGAATTGACCCAAATGAATGGCAGGGTTTTGCTTTTGGCGTCGGCATAGACCGTGTCGCGATGATAAAATATAAAATTGACGATATCAGATTGTTTTATGGTAGCGATATGAGGTTTCTTAAGCAATTTTAGATCATGGAGTTTTCTTATAATTGGCTACAATCTTATTTTGACAAACCGCTACCCGAGCCGGAAAAACTGGTTGAGCTTTTGACTTTTCATAGTTTTGAAGTTGAGGGGGTGGAAACTCGTCAGACCGCGAAAGGAAGCGATTGCATTTTAGACATAAGTATTTTGCCGAATCGTGTTGCTGACTGCGCTTCACACTTGGGTATTGCCCGGGAAATATCCGTTTTTACCGAGACTGCTTTAAGCGCTGCCGGAAGCAAGCCAAAAACAAATTCACAGCTTAATACGAATGATTATGTTGCTCTTGAAGTTGAAAAACCGGACTTGTGTCCACGCTATATCGCTTTACTTGTTAAGGGAGTAAAAGTCGGCCAGTCTCCGGAATGGCTTCAAGAAAGGTTATCATCCGCCGGCCAGAAATCCATAAACAATATAGTTGACGCGGCTAATTATATTATGCTTGAAACGGGGCAGCCATTGCATGCTTTTGATCTTGCGAAAATCGGCAAAAGAAAAATTGTCGTAAGAGCTGCCAAAGAAAAAGAAAAAATTATGACTTTGGACGGTAAACTGGTTGAAGTTAGCCTTGCGGATTTGGTTATTGCCGATGGCGATGGTGAAGCGCTTGCCATAGCCGGGATAAAGGGCGGTAAAAAAGCGGAGATAACAGAAGACACTAAAGATATAATCATAGAAGCGGCCACTTTTAATCCTGTGGCGATAAGAAAAACTTCACGTCGGATAAATTTAAAGACAGACGCGTCTCTCAGGTTTGAGCACGGACTTTCTTTGTTTTTGCCGGAAATGATTATGGATAAAATAGCGCGGTTGGTGCAGGAAATAGCCGGCGGCGAAGTTGCCGCAAACACAATTGATTTTTGTCCTGTTAAGCCAGAAAAGACAAGGATTATTTTAAATGAAAAAGACACTTCAAAAATTTTAGGCATTGAGATAGAAATAAAAAAGATGTCCGCGATTTTGGAAAAATTAGGTTTTAAAGTTGAAGAAGCCGGTGAAGGAGTGCTTGCGGTTTATCCGCCAAACGAAAGAACCGATATGAATATAAAAGAAGATTTGATTGAAGAGATCGGAAGAATTTACGGTTATGAAAATATTACCGCTAAATTGCCCGAAGAAATAAAAATCAAACCGGAGATAAACGAAGAGTATGCTTATTCAAATTGGATACGGGGAATTTTGGCTGATGCCGGTTTTTCCGAAGTTTATAATTATTCGTTTTGGAAAGAGGGCAAAATAGAAGTTGAAAATCCCAAATCGCCATATACAAAATACTTAAAAACATTTTTGCGCCCAAGGTTAGTGATGAATATTGAAGAAAATTTCAAAAATTTTGAAACGGTAAGATTATTTGAAATCGGCAAAGTTTTTTCTCCCCGTGAAGATACGCATGTCGCAATCGCGATAGCGGATAAAAAAGGGAAAATAGACATCAAGGCTGAATTAAAAGGCATTGCCGAAAAATTATTTATCGATAACGCGGAGATTTACATGGAAGAAAATGTCCGTTTTGACTCGCGCCAAGCGAAGCAGGTTTTTGAGATTGATTTGAAACTAATTATTGATGCCGCTAAAGAAAGAGGAATTAATCCTGAAAAACATCCCGGATTTGAAACAGAAGGTTTTGAATACAAACCGTTTTCCAGATATCCGGCTATCGTAAGGGACGTTTCTCTTTTTGTTCCGTCAGACGCTCACATTGAAGAAGTGGCGGATAAAATAGAAAATACCGGAGGAGAACTATTGATGGACACCGATTTGTTCGATGAATATGCGCCGCCGGGCGAAGACAAAAAAAGCCTGGCTTTTCGCTTGGTATTTCAAAGTTTTGATAAAACTTTAAAAGATGAGGAAGTGAACGCAATAATGGAAAAAATAATTAAAGCGCTAGAGTCGAATGAAAATTGGGAAGTCCGACGTCAAGTCGGAACTACAGAATAAAATATGGCAAATAACAATAACAGCAATAACAATTATACCGCGAAAGATATTTATGTTCTTGAAGGGCTTGAGCCGGTAAGAAAGAGGCCGGGAATGTATATCGGTTCGACTGGCATAGACGGCTTGCACCATTTGATATGGGAAGTCGCCGATAATTCCATCGATGAAGCGATGGGCGGATACGCAAAAAATATAGAAGTAGTTTTGCTTCCCGGGCATCAGGTAAGAGTGGTTGACGATGGCAGAGGCATTCCTGTGGACATTCATAAACAAACAAAAACTTCGGCTCTGGAAACAGTTCTTACTACTTTGCATGCCGGCGGAAAATTCGGGGGAGAATCGTATAAGATTTCCGGCGGGCTTCACGGAGTCGGCGTTTCCGTGGTAAACGCTTTATCGAAAAATTTGAGAGTGGAAGTTTGCCGCGACGGATATTTGTGGGTTCAGGAATATAAAAAAGGCAAACCTTCTTACAAAGTTAAAAAAACCGGCAAATGCGAAGGTTCCGGAACATCAGTCACTTTTGAACCTGACCCGGAAATTTTCGGAGACAAAGCCGGCGATATGCCGGATTACGATTGGAAACATATTTTAAGCCATCTTCGGCAGCAAGCGTATCTTGTCAAAGGTCTCAAGCTAACGGTTAAAGATCAGCGCGAAAAAGATTCTCATCTTTTTAAGGAATATTCTTTTTATTTTGACGGAGGAATAAAATCATACGTGTCTTATTTGAACAGGGATTTGAAGCCGGTGCATTCTTCTGTTTTTTACGCGCACAGGGACGTTCCCGAAAACGAAATGGTAGTTGAGATGGCTCTTCAGTATACCGATGACCTTCAGCCCAGAGAAATGAGTTTTGCCAACAATATATACACGGCTGAGGGAGGAATGCACCTTACGGGATTTCGCACCGCGCTGACCCGTACGCTTAACGATTACGGCAGGAAAAACGGATTCATAAAAGACGCCGACGGAAATTTTTTGGGAGATGACGTCCGCGAAGGGCTTACGGTTGTCCTTTCGGTAAAAATCAGAGAACCGCAGTTTGAAGGCCAGACAAAAGCCAAACTTGGAAATCCCGAGGCCCGCACTTCCACGGAGAGCGTTTTTGGAGAAACCTTCGCCGAATTTTTGGAAGAAAATCCTCAGGATGCAAGGCAGATGATTGAAAAAGTTCTTTTGGCTTTGCGCGCCCGCAAAGCGGCAAAAGCGGCAAAAGAAAGCGTTTTAAGAAAAGGCGCTCTTGAAGGACTGACGCTTCCCGGAAAACTGGCCGATTGTTCCTCAAAAGACCCGGAAGACAGCGAACTGTTTATTGTTGAAGGAGATTCCGCCGGAGGTTCGTGTAAACAGGGAAGAGACAGAAGATTTCAGGCGATACTTCCTCTCCGCGGTAAAATTATGAATGTGGAGCGAGCGCGTTTTGACAAAATGCTTTCGTCAAAAGAAGTCAAAGCGCTTGTCATCGCTTTGGGCACTGCCATTGCCGATGATTTTAATATCGCGAAATTGCGCTATAACAAAATAATAATTGCCACAGATGCCGATGTTGACGGCAGTCATATAAGGACGCTTCTTTTGACTCTTTTTTTCAGGTATTTCAAGCCTATCATTGAAGGCGGATTCTTGTATATTGCCCAGCCTCCGCTTTATAAAATTCAATTTGGGAAGAATATAAAATATGCTTACGATGATGCCGAGAAAGATAAATACGTCGCGGAAATCGCGAAAACCAGAAAAGAAAAAGCGGAGGTAAAGGCCGAGGCGGAAGAAAAAGAGGAAGAAGAATCAAAAGAAGAGACAGCCGAGGAAGAAGAAACCGAAATGGACAAAAGATATTCGGGGATAGTTATCCAGCGCTATAAAGGCCTTGGAGAAATGAATCCTCCTCAACTATGGGAAACGACGATGGACCCGAAAAATCGCGTGCTCAAAAAAGTTTTTATTGATGAAGCCGAAGATGCGAATAGGACTTTTGATATCTTGATGGGAGAGGAGGTGGCTCCGAGAAAACTTTTTATTCAGACGCATGCCAAGACTGTTGAAAATCTTGATATTTAAATTATGCGGGCCGACCTTGGCGAGCCTCGCCCTTTTGTCCTGATTTTTTGGAACAAAAGGGCGGGCGCCTTGATAGGGTTTGCTGACACCAATCAGCGAATGGAGGTTTGACTCCTTCCAATGCCCGCTCCATTTTAAATTAAAAGAACCGGAATTGTCCGGTTCTTTTAATTTAATTTTTCAGTTATGGATTTTATGATTCCAGCTCCGCCGCTTTTATCACCCGGCCTTTCCGGATTTTTTTGTCAAAAAGGAACAAGAGAAAAATTCCGATTAAATATATAAATCCGCTTATCACGAAAATCGGCTGGAATCCGAATTTTTCCGCAAGAACTCCCGCCAAAAATCCGGAAAGCGCTATAACCGCGCCTGTTATCGAGACCGAGATGCTCCATTCCATGTTTTCCTGGTTTTTGTCTATGTGTCTTGAAAAAAATCCGTACCACGGGGTGTAAGCGAAGGCTCCTCCGATGCCCATCATTGTTTGAATGGCATAAATATGCCAGTTTGTTTTCGCAAAAAGAAAAAGAAATGTGCAGATGGCATAAAGGCTAAAACCGAGAACCATTGAATAATAATCGTCTTTTTCGCCCCTTTTTTTGTCCAGAAAATATGCCAAAGGAACGCGGAAAATGGATTTTACAATCCAGTATATCGCGACTGCGGTTCCGGCAAGCTGTATATTTCCTCCTTCTATTGAATCAATAAGAAATATCGCGAAAATCGGCGTGACAAACCCGGCCGCCATTTCAAAAAAAGAATCTGACGCGATAAGAATTTTGATTGTTTTATTTACTGAAATCATAATCTGTGTTTTTTTGTTTGGTTTTTTACCTTTTCTCTTCTATCTCCTTTTTTATTTTATCCAAAAACTCGTTAATCTTTAAAACCGATTTTTCGCCTTTGCGCGGCCTTACTGCCACGCTTTTATCTTTTTCTTCTTTTTCTCCGACAACAAGAAGGTAGGGAATTTTTTGCAGTTCCGCGTTCCTGATTTTTTTGCTTAAGGTTTCGTCGTTTTCGTCAATTTCTGCGCGTATTCCAGTCTCAAGAAGTTCTTTCAAAATATCGCGTCCATATTCGTTGAATTTTTCGCTTAGAGGAATAATTTCCGCTTGCACCGGCGCGAGCCACAAGGGAAATGCGCCGGCAAAATGTTCTATGAGTAAAACTAAAAATCTTTCGTAAGAACCTAAAACGGCGCGATGCACCATTACAGGATTTTCTTCCTTTCCTTTTTCGTTTATATAAGTAAGGTTAAATCTTTTTGGCGTGGCAAAATCAAGCTGGACAGTCGGGATTTGAATTTCTTTGCCCAGCGCGTCCTTAAACATAAAATCAAGTTTGGGGCCGTAAAGCGCTGCTTCGCCTTCGCATTTTTTTGCGTCTAGGCCCATTTCATCTGATATTTCTTGAAGCATTTTCTCGCATTTGTCCCAATCTTTCGGTTCACCAATATATTTTTCTGGATGTTCATAGTCACGCACAGATAAAGATACCCAATGTTTGCCCCACATACCAAGCGCGCTATAGAATTCTTTTATAATATTTACCATATTAATCATTTCTTGTTTTACTTGGTCTACTCTGCAGAAAGAATGTCCGTCTTCAACAGTTATGGCATATACTCTTGATAAACCGCCGACTTCTCCGGTTTTTTCAGCGCGGTATTGCTTGTCTGATTCCATGTATCTGATTGGTAAATCTCTGTAAGACCTGGTTTTTGATGCGTAAATTTGTGTTTGGTGCGGGCATTGGACCGGTTTAAGAACAAAGTTATGTTTTTTTTCGGAAGAAACGTGAAATAATTCGTCGCCAAATTTTTTAGCGTGTCCAGATATTTCAAAAAGTTCTATTTTTGATAATGACGGAGCCGAAACTTTTTTGAATCCGTAATTGCGGCATACGGTTTCAATATGTTTTTTTAATTCGTCAATTATTGCCACGCCTTTAGGGGTATACAAGGGTAGACCTGGACCGACCAAATCTGAAAAACAAAAAAGGTCTAGTTCTTTACCCAATTTGCGATGGTTTCTTTCTTCTGCTTCCTTGACCTGTTTAAGATAATTGTCTAGTTCCTCTTTTGTCTCAAAAGCGACGCCATATATGCGGGTGAGCATTTTGTTTTTTTCGTCCCCTCGCCAATAGGCGCCAGCAATCCTTGTCAGTTTAAAAGCTTTCGGATTTATTTCTTTCGTTGAATTTATGTGAGGTCCTGCGCAAAGATCCGTAAATTTATTTCCCGTGTGGTACACGGAAATATGCTGTTCTTTTTGTTTTTCTTTGATTAGTTCAATTTTGAATCTCTGTTCTCGAAAAATTTCTCTTAATTTTTCATAATCTTTACTTTTCTTTAAAGAAAATAATTCCTTTTTGAAGTCTAGTTTTTGAGATATTAGATTACGCATCTTTTGTTCTATTTCGGGTAGATCATCTGATGAAATATTTTTTGGCAAAAGAAAATCGTAATAAAAACCGTTTTCAACACTCGGTCCGATGCCTAATTTGGTTCCTGGCTGTGTTTCTAAAACCGCCATCGCCAAAATATGCGATAAAGAATGCCTTTTTGTTTCTATGTCCGTTGGTTTATTTTTTTCTTTTGCCATCTTTTTTATATTTTCACTTCTCTTATTTCTTCTAAAATAATACTCGGCTCGTTGTTGCGCGAGCTCGTCTTTCCCTTTATTATAACGCATCCGTCGGTTTTTAGAAGACTCCCAAAATTATTCAGTGTTCTGGGAAAAACCACGGCTTCAATTTCACCAGTGGAATCCATAAGTTTTAAAAACGCCATAGGTTCTCCTTTTTTAGTCATAATTTTTTTTATTTCTGACACCATGACTATCATCATTACCGGCGTTTCGCCCCGGAATTTTTTTACCGACGCGATTCTCAGTTTTGCTCGGTTCATTGCGTTTCTGTATTTGTCCATCGGATGTCCGGAAACATAAATTCCCAAAAATTCTTTTTCCCACACGAGCTTTTCTTCAAGGCTTGCCGGCTCCGCCGGCGACATTTTCAGCACGCTTGCTTTTAGTTCGTTTCCAGCCATTGCGAAAAGAGAAGCTTGGTTTGGAGAATTTCCGTTTACCGCATCCTTGTGGTATTCGAGCATTTTTTCCAGATTCAAAAGCAGAGTGTTTCTTTCGCGGAAGCCGTCAAGCGCTCCGGCCTTTATAAGCGATTCAAGTGATTTTTTATTGATATCTTTGGTAGGGATTCTTTCCAAAAGGTCTTCAACCGATTTAAAAATTCCGCCGCGCTTTCTTTCCTCAATCAGTGTTTTTACCACGTTTTCGCCCACGTTTTTTATGGCGTGGAGTCCGAAGCGTATGGAGTTTTTTTCTTCTGTCTGCGCGGAAGGGTCTGTTTCTTTTACCAGGGTAAAGTCGCTGAAACTTTCATTTATATCCGGCGGCAGTAATTTTATGCCCATTTTTTTGCATTCCGCTATCATTTCGGAAATTTTATCCATATCTCCCGATTCACAAGTCAAAACCGCGGTCATATATTCGCCGGGATAATTCGCTTTCAAATACGCTGTCTGGTAAGCCACGATGCCGTAACTTGCCGCGTGCGCTTTGTTGAAGCCGTATCCTTTGAAAGGATCAAAAAGTTTCCATAATTCTTCCGCCTTCTTTTTGGAGAGCCCGCCGTGCGTTTGGCAGCCTTCAATAAAGATTTTTTCCTGCGCCGCCATAACTTCGGGGATTTTTTTACCGATTGCTTTTCTGAATTTATCTACGCTGTCCCAGTTATATCCTGCCATCTCAATCGCTATAAAAAGCACGTCTTCCTGGTAGGTAACAACGCCATAAGTGCCGCCGAGAATTTTCTCAAGGCGCGGGTCAAGATATGTTATCGGTTCTTCGCCATGTTTTCTTTTTATATATGTCGGAATATTAGCCATGGGGCCGGGACGGAAAAGCGCAATCATGGCCATTATCTCTTCTATTGTTGTCGGCTTGAGTTCTTTCAGATAACGGGTCATGCCCGAACCTCCGAGCTGGAAAAGGCCTCCGGTTTCTCCTCTTCTTAAAAGTTCAAAAGTTTTTTCGTCGTCAAGCGGAATTTTTTCGAGGTCCAATTTTCCGCCGCGTATTTTTTCTATAAGTTTTTTCGCGAGTCCGAGTATGGACAGGTTTCTTATTCCGAGAAAATCCATTTTGAGAAGACCGATATCTTCAACCGCGTGCATGTCGTATTGCGTGATGATTTTTTCTCCCTTCGGTTCGTATTGAAGCGGCAGATATTCCTGAAGAGGTTCCGGACTGATGACAACTCCGGCGGCATGCACGGATACGTGCCGCGCCCCTCCTTCTATTTTTTGCGCCAAATCAAGAATTTCTTTCGTTTCCTTTTCGGACTCGTAAGCCTTTTTTAATTCGGTGTTTATGGTCATCGCTTTCCTGATACTCATAGGAAATCCTTGGGAACCCATGGGAATCATTTTGGCAATGCGATCACCCGTTGCGTAGTCGTGATTCAACGCTCTGGTTATGTCGCGCGCCGCGGCGCGCGCCATCATTGTTCCGAACGTGCCGATCTGGGCTACTTTGTCGTATCCGTATCTTTGTTTGGCGTATTCTATTATTTCGTCCCGCCTGTCGTCGGCAAAGTCCATGTCTATGTCGGGAGGCGAAGGTCTGTAGGGATTTAAAAATCTTTCAAAGGGCAGCCCGTATCTTATCGGACTGACGTTGCTTATCCCGACAAGAAATGACACAAAAGATCCGGCAGCCGAACCTCTTGTGTTGGTGATAATTTCTGTTTCGCGGGCATGATTTACGAAATCGGAAACAATGAGAAAATACGGAGAATAGCCCTTTTTGGATATTACTTCCAGCTCGTAATCCATCCGTTTTGTAATTTCATCGCCGGCTCCGTCGGGAAATTTCTTTTTCAGTCCTTCAAGGGCTTTTCCTCTCAGGTGTTCGTCGGCGGTTTTTCCGGAAGGAATTTCAAATTTAGGGAAAATCCATTCGCCGAGCTTTAATTTTGTGTCTGTCATTTCCGCGATTTCAACCGTGTTTTTTGTCGCTTCGGGCAAATCTCTGAAAAGGTCGAGCATCTCTCTTGTGCTCCTGAAAGAATAATCGTCATTGCTCATGCTTAGCCGGTCTTTGTCTCCGAGTGTTGTGTTTGTTTGTATGGCAACCAGCGCGTCTTGTGCCAAAGCGTCTTCTTTTTTTAGATAATGAATGTCTTGAGTGGCGACAAGGGGAATTCCGGTTTGTTTTGAAAGTTCCACAAGCCGGCTCATTGCGAGATTGTGGTTTGGAACTCCGGGGTGATGGCTTATTTCTATAAAAAAAGAATCTTTACCGAAAATATCGGCGTACCCGGCGGCCGCTTCTTTCGCTTTCCCGTAATTTTCGCTTAACATAAGGCGCGGTAATTCTCCGGCCAGACACGCTGACGCGCCGATTATCCCTTTTGAATGTTTTGAAAGAGTGTCCTTGTCTATTCTGGGTTTGTAATAAAAACCCTCCAGATGGGAAATACTTACAAGTTTCAGCAGATTTTTGTATCCTTCTTCGTTTTTTGCCAAAAGAAGAAGATGATACGGTTTTGTGTCTATGCTGGCTTCTTTTTGTGAAAGTGAACGCGGGGCTACATACATTTCAACTCCTAGCACGGGTTTTATCCCGGCCTTTTGGGCTTTTTTGTAAAATTCAATCGCGCCGTGCATGTTGCCGTGGTCTGTAAGAGCCAAGGCGGGCATGGCGTTTTGGACAGCTTCGTTTACAAGATCGTCAATTTTAGCCAGGCCGTCTAAAAGAGAATAGTGGCTGTGGGTGTGAAGGTGTACGAATTTTTCCGGCATTAATTTATTTTATCCGATTTTCATTCTTCCCGCATTATTGACCCTTTTGAAAGTCTTATGCGAAATATATTTTGGAAAGGCTGAAATTGTCCACAGGCTTGGAATTGAAGTTTTTTACCGGTTTGTTAGCCTTTAATTAGGCAATGTTCTTTTTTGCCTATCGCCTCGGGATTCCGAAACAAGGGGTTATTATCCCAATGACAAACCTTTGGATGAAAAATGGAGGGTTGCTATGAATGTATTTAAACGTTTTTCAAGGGGAAATTGCCTATAGGGCGCATCAGTCTGTGAAGGGGGGCAAGGCCCTGCGTTTTATGCGCGGGGCCTGTTTTTATGACTATAAAAACCCCTAAAGGGGGCTTTTTTCGTTTCGCGAAGAAAGGTAAAATAAATAAATGGTTTTAGTGAAAAAACATATAGTTATTGCCATAGATGAAGCGGGAAGAGGGCCATTGGCCGGTCCGATCAGTGTCGCGGCGGTAGCCGCGAACCAAAACGAAAAGTTTAAAGCGAGAAATGCGAAATTATTGAAAGGAATCAAAGATTCCAAAAAACTCAGCGAGAAACAGCGCGAGGAATGGCTGAAAAAAATTAAAAAGAATTTTGAATATCAAGCCGCGATGGTCGGCCAAAAGACCATAGATAAAATCGGCATTAGCCGCGCGACAAAGCTCGCCGTCGGCAGGATATTGAACCGTTTCAATAAAAAACCCGACATTGTTCTTCTTGACGGTTCACTTTTTGCGCCCAAAATTTACAATCAGAAAACTATTATAAAAGGGGACGAAAAAATCCCGCTTATTTCCGCCGCGTCCATTATCGCGAAAGTGCGAAGGGACAGAAAAATGGTCCGGCTTCACAAAGAATATCCGCAATATCATTTTGATGTCCATAAAGGATACGGCACGAAATTGCATTATAAAATGCTCAAAAAATACGGAATCTCTCCTCTCCACAGGAGGAGTTTTTTAAAAAAGCTGAAATGAATCCGATCAAAAAAAGAATTGTCATAATCGGCGGAGGTTTTGGCGGAATAGCCGCGGCGAAGAAAATTTTTGCTTCAAAAAAGACGCGACGAATTTTTGACGTAATCCTTGTGGAAAAAAAAGATTACCAGCTGTTTTTCCCGTCGCTTTTTAAAGCGGTGTCTTCTTCCGAGTCGCCCACAAAGATTTTTTCCGTCTGCGCCGTGAAGCTGGCGGACATTTTTAAAAATCAGAATTTGGAAATAATACCGCAAGAAGCGGATTCTATTTCTTTCGAGGGAAATTATATTCTTGCCAAGGAAAAAGGTTCCGTGAGGAAAAAAATTACCTATGATTATTTGGTTGTGGCGCCAGGTTCCGCTCCTCGCGTTTCTGGCCTGGCTCTTTTAAGTTTTGATTCGGCGATGAGGATAAGAAGCGAAATAGAAGCGATTTTTAAAGCTAAAGCGAAAAGAGAGAAAGTTAAAATAGCCATATTGGGGGCCGGACTCACTGGGTGCGAATTAGCCGGTTTTTTGAAAGATTTTTGCGAAAAAATGTCAAAAATGTACGGGCATCCAAAACAGATGGCCAGAATATTGATAGTAGAAGCGTCAGGCGGCATTCTGGGTTTTTTGCCTTCGCGACAACAAAATTCGGCGCGGGAATTTTTGGAAAAAAACGGAGTTGAATTTATTTTGAACCGCAAGGCGGACGATGAATTTTTGAAAGACGAAAAACCGGATATCGTTATCTGGGCCGGAGGCGGAACCCCTTTGCGTTTAGGAGAATATGAAATCGGGCCTGACTTGCTTGTAAAAGGCGCGAAAAACGTTTTTTCCATAGAAGCGAAAAGCGCGCAGGACGCGATAGCGCAGGGAAAACACATAGCGGAAGAAATTTTATCTTTGGAAAAAGGAAATTCGGTAAAACTTTACATGGCGGCAAAGAGTTTATATGTGGTTGACCTTGGCAGAAAATTTTCAAGTTTTATGATAGGACCTTTTGTGTTGAAAGGTTTTTTGTCAAAATTTTTCCATCTTGCGGGTTTTTTTCTGTATTTTTGGAAAACGGTGTCGTTTTTCTACGCTATTGACTGGCTCAAAGCGTATAATAAACTTTAGTATTGATGTGGTAAGCGAATTATTTTTAGATTTTGTCGGTAATCACTTTATGAAAATACAAAAAAGAATTTATCTTGACCATGCGGCGGCAACTTATATGGACAAACGTGTTGAATCCGCGATGAAGCCGTTTTGGTCAATAACTTTCGGTAATCCTTCTTCTGTTTACACCGAAGGGAGAGAGGCTAAAGCCGCGGTTTCTCAGGCGCGAGAGAGGGTCGCGAGAATTTTGGGTTGCCGGCCCGATGAAATAATTTTTACGGGAGGCGGAACCGAAGGCGATAACATGGCTGTTTTGGGTGTTGCAAGACATTATAAAAAACAAGGCCATACCTACCGGCAGGCAGGTAATCATGTTGTTGTGTCGGCAGTTGAACACGAAGCTGTTTTAAATTCTTGTGAAGCGTTAAAAAAAGAAGGTTTTGAAATCACTTTTATCAAACCGGGAAAAGACGGAGTCATAAATCCTAAAGACGTTGAAGCGGCTTTAAAACCGGAAACGATTTTGGTTTCAATCATGTATGCGAATAATGAAATAGGAACGATTCAGCCGATACCGGAAATTGCGAGAATAATCGGCAATTTCAGAAAGAAAAAAACTATCGGCCAGTCTTTGGTTCCGGGCAGTTTGGGAGCGGTTTTGCCGCTTTTTCACACGGACGCGGTGCAAGTTCCGCTTTACCTTGATTTAAATGTCCAGAAGCTCGGGGTGGATCTTATGACATTAAACGGCTCAAAGATATACGGACCGAAAGGGAGCGGGGCGCTATATGTAAGAAGAGGAGTAAAAATAGAGCCGATAATTTACGGTGGCGGTCAGGAAATGAAAATAAGGCCGGGAACTGAAAGCGTGGCAGGAATAATCGGTTTTAGCCGTTCTTTAGAGCTGGCGGCTGAAGGCAGGGGAAAAGAAGCAGTTCGGCTTTCTGTTTTGCGCGATTACTTTATCAAAAAAATAACTGAAAAAATTCCAGAAATTATAATAAACGGTTCTTTGGAAAAAAGATTGCCCAACAACGTGAATATCTCGGTTATGGGTGTTGAAGGAGAATCCGCGGTGCTTTATCTTGATGATAAGGGCGTTTCCTGTTCAACCGGTTCGGCGTGCAGTTCTGACAGCCTTGAACCGTCGCATGTCATTAAGGCGCTCGGCGTACCCGATGAATACGCTCATGGTTCGCTTCGTTTCAGTATGGGGAAAGCAACACAGAAAAAAGATATGGATTACGTTTTAAAAGTTTTGCCGGAAATAGTCGAACGTTTAAGAAGCATTTCAGCTTTGGACACGAGAGCTTATAAAATCAGAAGATAGAGTATGATTAAAAAAGTCAAAACAAAAAAAATTGACGTGGCAAAAAAAGGGAAAACTGGCTGGCAATATTCTGAAGCGGTAAAAAACCATTTTTTCCATCCTAAAAATGTCTTGCTTAAAGACCCGAAGCCCGGCGAATACGACGCAGAGGCTGTTATCGGCGCTCCTGTGTGCGGAGATGTGATGAGAATGTGGGTTAAAATTGACAAAAAAACCGAAAAAATCAAAAAATTGAAATGGCGTACTTTCGGATGCGCCACGGCTATCGCTTCCACTTCTGTTTTTTCAGAAATGATTACGGAAAATGGCGGGCTTAAAATAGAAGAAGCGCTTAAAATAAAACCGGACGATATTGTAAAAAAATTGGGAGGAGTGCCTGACAGAAAAATACACTGTTCGGTTTTGGCAGACCAGGCGTTTAAAGAAGCGATAAAAAATTACAAGGAAAAACATGGAAAATAAAATAAAAGAGACGATTAAAAAAGAAGTTTCTCCTGTTTTGGAACAGCACGGCGGATTTATAGAGTTCGCCGGGTTTGACGAAGAAAAAGGAATAGTAAAGGTAAAACTCGGCGGCGCGTGCGCTTCTTGTCCTTATGCTTCATCTACCCTGACAGAAATAGCGGAAAAAGTTCTTAAGGAAAAATTTTCGGAGGTAAAGAAAGTGGAGAATATCGGCTGATTTTTTAATCCACTCGGACTATAGCCATTTTGGTTGTCTTCGCTTTTTGCGTTTTTTCTGTCGGACTTCTAAACCGCAACTTTTTTTGCTAAAATTACGTATTATATATTAATAACAAGCTTTCAGTTTCGGCTGGAAGATTGAGGCGTTTTAAAGAGCCAATTAATCAATAATAAAAAACAATTAGAATTAAAATATGCAGAATTTAACTCATTCTCAGTTTATACTTTTGGTTCTCCTTGTGAGCTTCGTAACTTCTCTTGCCACGGGCATTGTTACCGCAACATTGGTAAACCAGGCGCCTTCTCCCATAACGCAGACAGTGGGAAGGGTTATAGAAAAAACAATTCAGACCGTTTCTCCTTCTTTGGGGGAAGCGATACCGGAAAAAGAAGTCGTGAATGTTATAACTCAGGAAGAGCTGATTATTAAATTGGTCAAGAACGTTTCTCCTGCGGTTGTGAGCGTTATTGCCACAAAGGATATTCCCGTGATTGAAGAGTATTTCGTTAATCCGTTCGGAAACGACCCGTTTTTCCAACAAATTTTTCCGGAAGGATATGGCGTTCCCCAATACAGGCAGAATGGAACGGAGCAAAAACAAGTTTCCTCCGGTTCAGGATTTTTTGTGTCTTCTGATGGAACAATTTTGACCAATAAACATGTTGTTTCTGACGCGGCCGCTTCTTACACCGTGGTTACCAATGACGGTAAAAAATACGACGCGAAAATTTTAGCGAGAGACCCTTTGCAGGATGTTGCCATCTTGAAAGTTGAAGGCGAAGGGTTTCCGTTTGTGGAACTCGGGAATTCTTCATCTCTTGAAGTCGGGCAGACGGTTGTGGCGATAGGCAATACTTTGGGCGAGTTTCAAAATACAGTTTCCGTCGGCGTGGTTTCCGGGCTTAACAGAACAGTCAGCGCGAATGATTCTTCCGGACAAACCGAAACGCTTCAAAATGTCATACAGACCGACGCGGCAATTAATCCGGGAAATTCCGGAGGCCCTCTTCTTGATTTGAATGGAAGGGCAATAGGGATAAATACGGCATTGGCGCAAGACGCGCAAAGCGTGGGGTTCGCGCTTCCGATAAATTTTGCAAAGAAAGGAATTACCGACGCGAAAGAGTTCGGCGAAATTCGCTATCCGTTTTTGGGAATAAGATATGTTCCGGTAAGCGATGCCATAAAGAAAGAAAAAAATTTGAGCGTTGACAGCGGGCTTCTCATCGCGAGAGGAACGGATGGTTCCGAGGCTGTTATGAAAGGCAGTCCGGCGGATAAAGCGGGTCTTAAAGAAGGAGATATTATTCTTGAATTTAACGGAACAAAAATCAACAAAAACATCACGCTTAACGAACTGCTTTCCGGATTAAGAGTCGGCGATAAAATTATGCTGAAGATATTAAGAGGTAAAGATACCCTTGACGTTGAGATAACCCTTGACGAAAGGCCTAAAAATTTGTAAAGTAATTCGGTCATTGGTTTTTATCTAATTGAAAAATCGATAATTTTAAATTGATTTATGCTTCCATTTTCAAATTTTACTCAAAAAGCGCAGGAGGCGATACGCAAAGCGCACGAACTGGCCATGGAGCGCGGGCAAAGCCAAATAGACACGCTGCATCTTTTGGCGGCGCTTATACTCCAGGACGACGGAGTTATTCTTTCCGTTCTTGAAAAACTTGAGGCGGATGTCGGTTATCTTACGGATTCCATCCTTGAAGAGCTTGAAGAGCTCAATAGAGGTGGAACATTTACGCAATCATTTCAGGTTTATCTTACTCCCGATTTGGGACGGGTTTTTGAATCGGCGTATAAAGCTTCGCAGACGCTTGGTCAAAATTATGTTTCAACCGAGCACCTTTTTCTCGGTCTTTTGGATATTCCTTCCCGCGCCAAAGAAATATTGAATAAAAATCGTGTTGATAAAGAACTGGCGCTAAACGTTTTAAAAACCGTAGGCGGCGAGAGCCGCGTTCATGACGTGAACGAAGGAAAAAAATTCAGAGTTTTGGAAAAATATTCAAGAAATCTCACCGACCTGGCGCGTCAGGACAAATTAGATCCTGTCATCGGCAGAGAGGAGGAAATAAGGCGCATAATGCAGATACTTTCGCGCAGAACGAAAAATAATCCGGTGCTTATAGGAGAAGCCGGAGTCGGCAAAACCGCCGTTGTGGAAGGTTTAAGCCAAAAAATCGCGCAAGGCGACGTTCCGGAATCTCTTAAAGACAAAGAAGTAATTTCTCTTGATCTGGGTTCGCTTGTCGCGGGAACCAAATATCGCGGAGAATTTGAAGACAGGCTGAAAGCGGTGATGAAAGAAATAGAACGCGCCAAGGGCAAGGTCATCCTTTTTGTGGACGAACTTCACACGCTTGTCGGCGCCGGAGGCGCCGAAGGAGCCATCGACGCTTCAAACCTTATGAAGCCGGCTTTGGCGAAAGGCGAACTTCGCGCCGTTGGGGCGACTACTCTCAAGGAATATCAAAAATACATAGAAAAAGACGCGGCGTTAACTCGCAGGTTTCAGCCGGTCTATGTTGATGAACCGACGCAAGAAGATACCGTATCTATTTTGCGCGGAATAAAAGAAAAATACGAACTTCATCACGGAGTCCGCATTACCGACGCGGCGATACAGGCGGCGGTTCATCTTTCAAGCAGATATATCACCGATAGATTTTTGCCCGATAAAGCTATCGACCTTTTGGACGAATCGGCTTCGGCATTGCGCCTTGAATTGGATAGCATGCCTAAAGATTTGGAAAAAGTTCAGAAAGAAATCAGGCGGCTTGAAATAGAAAGAGAAGCGCTGAAAAATGAAGCCGAAGGAGAATCCAGGATTAGGACCAAAGCCGAGACGGCGAAAGCAAAGCAGAAAATTAAAAATATAGAAAAAGAAATCAGCGACCAAAAAGAGCGCACTTCTTCTCTTGAGCTTAAGTGGAAAAACGAAAAAGAAACAATTTCTTCGATAAGAAAATTAAAATCGCGCTTGGAATCTTTGCGGCTCGAAGCGGATTCGGAAGAGAGAAAAGGGAATTTAAACAAGGTTGCGGAAATTCGATACGGCTTGCTCCCGCAGTCGGAAAAAGAATTAAAAAAAGAAGAGTCGCGCCTTAAAAAACTTCAGACTTCGCGCAAAGTGCTCAAAGAAGAAATAACGGAGGAGGAGATTGCCGACGTCGTCTCCCGGTGGACGGGAATTCCCGTTGTTAAAATGCTTGAAACCGAAGCACAGAAACTTCTCAAAATGGAAGATGATTTGAAAAAACGCGTGGTGGGCCAGGACGAGGCGGTTTCAAAAATATCCAGCGCCATAAGAAGATCGCGCGCCGGAATCGCTGACATGGAACGGCCGATAGGTTCTTTTATGTTTTTGGGCCCGACAGGAGTGGGAAAAACTGAACTTGCGCGCGCGCTTGCTGAATTTATGTTTAATGACGAGAAGGCGCTTATTCGCGTTGACATGTCGGAATTTATGGAAAAACATACGGTTTCCAAGATAATAGGTTCGCCTCCGGGATACGTGGGCTATGAAGAAGGAGGACAATTAACCGAACTCGTAAGGCACAGACCTTATGCCGTCGTTCTTTTTGACGAAATTGAGAAAGCGCACCCGGAAGTTTTTAACATAATGCTTCAAGTGCTTGATAACGGAAGGCTTACTGATTCAAAAGGCAGACATGTGAATTTTAAAAACACGATTCTCGTGATGACTTCCAATGTCGGTTCCGAATTCGTAAAGCAGATGGCGCGCATCGGTTTCAGTTCGGGCGACGGAAGGGCCGGAGAAGAGGAAAATCTTAAAGATAAAATCAACCAGGCGCTTGAGTCGCGTTTCAGGCCGGAGTTTTTGAATCGTCTGGATGAAATAATTATTTTCAATTCTCTTTCAAGGGAGCATTTAAGAGAGATTGTGAAAATTCAGATTCAGGATGTGGTGAAGAGGCTTAAAGACAAGGAAATAGGATTTGATATTTCTCCCGAGGCTCTGGATATTCTCGCGAAAGAAGGGTTTAATCCCGAATACGGAGCGCGTCCTCTAAGACGTCTTATACAGACTAAAATTTTGAATCCGGTTGCTGAATTCATAATTTCCGCTAGAATTTCTTCAGGAGGCATTGTTTCCGTCCGTGCGGAAAAGGGAGAGCTGAAAATAGACACGGTGTCTCCCAAAAGAAAAGTTTCTTCTTCGGGGCGGGTCAGAAAAGAACAAAAATCCGTCGTCTAAAATTAAACGGCGGTTCAAGCGGAGATGGCAGAGCGGTCAATTGCAATGGTCTGTAAAACCATCGCCTTAACTGGCTACGGAGGTTCGAATCCTCCTCTCCGCACCATTGAGGAAATTGCAAGCAAGAGGGCTTCGCCTTGCTTCGCTCGGCGGCCATTTTGTATTGAATTTTCGGGTACCAAAAAGTTCCGCTGTTTAGGCGGAACTTTTTGGTGATATAAAACAATTTCTTTTTTAGTTTTTACTCAGCAACTTCCACTATCTCCATGGTCAGATTTTTCACCCCGAAGCACATCGCGTCCTGCCTTGTGGGCATCCAGACATCGACTTTATGACTGTTTTTTCTTGCCATTCTGTCTTCAACAACGAAGACCTTGTCGCCGAATACTTCCGGAAGACGCACTTTTGTGCCGAATTCCAGAAAATTAGCCGCCACTATTCCGTCCCTTGTTTCCGTTCCCATCGCCGTTTCAAACGGCGTGTCATCGGTCTGGTCAGGAGTGCTGGAATAAGCGGTAACGACAATTTCTCTTGTTTCTATTATTTTGGGAGCCGGAGGCTCCGGTATCGCCTCTGGCGTCTTCTCATTGGTTTTGTTCTCTTCGGCGTTGGCCGTAAAGATTATTGCTTTGATGCTGGCTAAAGCCATCATTACCGGTTCTCTGTGTTCGGGCGATACTATATCTTTTATGGAGAAAGCCTGGGCCGGAGCCGCGGAAGTAAATATAAATCCTGCGAGCGCCATGCCTTTTGCCACGTTGGTTATCTTTCCGAATCTAATCATACACCGTATCTGCTATCGCGTTAAAAAGTCGTTTGTATTCTTTTTCAGAAATGCTTGGCTGTTTTTGCCTCTGCATTGTTCCGTTTTCTTCGTTTTTTGACCTTTTAACTTAATGGTAAAGATTTGTTAAAAATAGCCGACTTTTTTATGCCCCGTATCTGTACGTTTGGAAGAACGTGCATTATAGGGCATATATTTAAGGTTATTTTCAACAAAAAAGCCCCGTATAGGGGATATGGTAAGTAAAGCATATTTGGGCTAAAAATGCAATACTTTGTCAATGCGACCCGGAAAGCTTTTTCGGTTGCTTTTTTCAGCCTGTCTGTGCTAAATTGGCGCCAGAAATATAAACAATATATTAAGAAAGGAGGTTGCGGCATGGTCTTTGACATTCTTGGAGCATTAGAAAGAAAAATAGAAAGAGCGGTTGGCAGAGGCGACCCTGAGCCACGGTATGATGTTTTTTACATAAAAGACAAAAATCTGCTGGCGGGTTCGGCAAAACGCAGAAAAATCTCTGCGCCTAACAAAACAATGCTAACTTTGGGCCGGAATTTTTACGGGCTATTAAGACTTCGGCTGGCGCACGAAGAAATAAAATTTCCCTTTGCCGCAGCCGTGTTTCCTGGAAACAATCCTTTAAAAAATGTTTTACGGCACGCGAGGAAAAGAAACAGATATTTTTATCTTCTGGACATTAAGGATTTTTATCCTAACACCAATGTGGAACAAGTCGTTCGCATCCTGCGTGAGGTTGTTCCTTCTTTTGCCGAAGAAAATAAATTAAGAGAATTTTTACTGAAGTATTGTTTTTATTCCGAAGATGGCTCTCTCCGTATTGGAGGAGCGGCTTCGCCTGATTTGGCAAATTTGGTTTTGGTGCGCTTAGTCGATGAAGAAATGGGGAAACTTTGCTTAAAATACGGCATGACATATTCTCGTTATCTTGACGATCTGATTTTTTCGTCCAAAAGGCGCTTAGGAAAACAAAAAAGGGAAGCCATAAGAAGAGTGATTGAAAAATCTGGTTTTAAAATAAATCATCGGAAGATAGTGATTGCGGACACGAAAAAAACTCCGATAACAATCACGGGAATCGGAATCGCAGAGGGAGGAAGGCTTTTTGTAAGAAGAGGATTTTTGAAGAGAATCAATGGCCTGATACATTTGATAGAAAAAGGGGGTTGCCTCCAAATTCAGCTTTGTTTCCGCTTTGTACCAAAAAAACACAGAGAGCCGGATCCTGTGATTCTTGTTAAAGGGCTGATGTCGGCTTTTTGGAGCACTATTCCCGTTAATGGCCGATGGTTGAATCAATTGGAAATAAAAACAATAGAGAATTTTTTGGTTTTTTCTTCAAAATACAGAGGGAGGAAAAAAGGGATAACCAAGGTTGAAAAAAGCATGAAGAAGTTGTTAAATGAAATTGTCTTCATAAGGCAGGGTTTGGAGGCAACCGGACAAGGTACAGCTTCTTGAAGTTTAAAAAACATCCATTACTCAAGTAATGGGTGAGGAAAGTCCGAACGGGCTTTTCCTGTTAGGCTAGTCTCCTTCTCCTTTTTATGTTCCCGTAGCCGATATTTTTTTGGTTTTGTGCGCGAGACTACGAGTAATATTTCCACTAATGGAGACCGCGCCTTCAGCGAAATTGCGATGACCTTTGTCTGTAAAACCAAACCCTTGCTGAAAAATACGCTCACTTTTGTGGGCTAAAATAAAAAGGGCCGTTTTGCGGCCCTTTTGCTCTGTTATAAAAACACATTGAAATTTTCTAATAATTTGATATATTAAGTTGATATGACTCAAGAAAAACTTATAAAACTCGTTTGTTCCAAGTGCAAAAGAACCAACTATTGGACGCGAAAAAACAAGAAAAAAGTTGAGCGTAAAATAGAGCTCAAAAAATATTGCAAATGGTGCAAGGTGCATACACCGCACAAAGAAGGGAAGAAATAATTTTCCTTTCTGCGGGCTT
Source organism: Candidatus Paceibacterota bacterium (assembly GCA_028711505.1). Lineage (NCBI taxonomy): Bacteria > Bacillati > Minisyncoccota > Minisyncoccota bacterium. Next base: position 49,406 of record JAQTSC010000001.1, read on the forward strand.
GGTATAATGGTATTACAACGGTCTCCAAAACCGTTAACGGGGGTTCGATTCCCTCAGCCCGTGCACGAAACAAAAGAGAGCGGCTTAATGCCTCTCTCTTTTGTTTCGTAATACAAGAGCATGGGGGGAATCGAAGGCCGGACCCCGAGCTTGTCGAGGGGGAGGCGGGGTTTTAGACAAGAGATTTTATAGAGGCATTGATAAAAAGAGGCAAAAATCTATACTAAACATAAAGATGAAGGTTTGATCGGCTATATTTCCAATATCGCACCATGATTTTCGCTTATTTGTGTTTGTCGATATAATATGTCTGTTTATTTTTTCCAAAATAAAAAATTTCCTAAAGATTCAAGCTTCAACAGTGAAAAAGGGGTAGCTTTTGAGGTTGAAGGAATTTTTGTAGCATCTGCACTTGATAGAGATCTGATAATGTGTGATGATTCTACCGGCAAAACTCTTAAAGATTGGGTTGAAAAATGTTTTGGCGATACTTGTCCTGTCGAATCAGACTATGTACCTGGTACTTTTTATAAAAGAATTTGGAGGCCTGTTGTTTCTGGGGGGAATTTTTATAAAGCTATTTCCCAAGAAAGGCTAAATGAATCCTTTGTGTCTTTGAAAATATTACTTGATAGGCTAGAAGAGTTGTTTGAAACCGTGGAACCAACAGAAGAAAATAAAAAAGTTTACGGATATAAAATAAGAGAAATTATTCTTCTTGCGTGCACGGAGGTAGAATCATCTTGGTCAGCGATTTTGAAAGAAAACCAATACTTATCAAAAAAAGGTTATTTTACAACTAATGATTATGTTTTTCTTGCCAGACCGATGCTTTTAGATAGCTATGAGTTATCGTTGCAATCGTATTTAAATTTTTCTTCCTTTAATCCTTTTGAAAACTGGAATTCTGATCAACCGACAAAATCGTTATCTTGGTATGATGCATATAATTATACAAAACACGATAGAGAGAAAAATCTTAAGTATGCTACTTTAGAAAATGCTATAAAATCGGTAGGATCAGTGATTGTGATGTTTCATGCGCAATTCGGTTTTAATTTCGGCGCTTTTGATAAAAAACTTGATATTATCAGGAATGTTTTTCGTGTAGTCGCAGTGGGATTGAAAAAATACGAAAAAGAATACTACATACCAAAGTTTAAGCTTGAAAGGCATCAGCCAATTCCTACGGGGGAATGGAGTGGGATTAATTATTCTTTTGTTGATTACTGAGTGTTTGATAATATTGTTAATTCCGTATAACAATCGCGCTAATTCGTTACCGTGAATTCAGAGAAACCCTTCTACCAATTTTATTGCTTCGTTTCTATTTTTATTCCCTTCGACTTCGCTCAGGGCAAGCCACTTCGTTTCCGGAGCGAATTTCTTAAACCACGTTATCTGGCGTTTAGCATATTGCAAAGTGTGTGTTTTAATTTTTTCTATTGGGTTTTTGTCTAACCATTCTTTATATCCAATCGTGTTTTTTAAAATTTTTGTCCAGCCGTATTTTTTGACAAGTTTTTCAACTTCTTTTTCAAGACCCTTTTTTATCATTGCATCTACCCTGTCGCATACCGCTTTTTCAAGCTGTTTTTTATCTTTCTTTATTCCCAGCCATAAAATATCGTATTTTTTGCTGTTCGTTTCAAGCGCGGGCACTTTGCCGAGTTTTTCGGCTATTTCAATTGCGCGCACAAGCCGGCGCGGATTGTTTTTGTCTACTTTTTCAGCCCGTTCCGGGTCCAGTTTTTTAAGAATTTCAAAAAGTTCAGCCACGGATTTTTTCTCAAGTTTTTTACGCAGGTTTTTATCAGGCACAATTTCCGGAATCTCCGGTCCCAAAAGCGTTTGAATGTAAAAACCTGTCCCTCCGCAGATTATCGGAATTTTTCCGCGCGATACAATTTCTTTAATCGTTTTTTCCGCAAGCCGTTTGAAATCGGAAGCGTTGAATTCTTTTTTTGGAACACAAACATCAAGAAGATGGTGGGGAATTCCTTTCATCTCCTTTTTCGTGATTTTTCCGCTTCCAATATCCATTCCTATATAAATCTGCCGTGAATCCGCCGAAATAACTTCGCCATTGAATTTACAGGCTAGCTCAACAGCCAAACTGCTTTTGCCTGACGCTGTCGGTCCGATAACGCAGATTATTTTTGGCTTGGCAATTTCTCCTTCAAGTTTCCACGGGCCGGTCTTTGCGATTTTTACCTTGGCGAATTCGCCGATTTTTGCACCAGCCGTGTTTTTTATTTCAACGACTTTATTTCCTTCCGAGCGGCCAAAAATTCTGCCGTCTTTTGTTTTTTCCGTTAAAACTTCAATGGTTTTTCCGAGAAATTTTTTATTGTTTAACGATGCCGTTTTTATAAGAATTTTGTTAAGCTCGTTTTTCCGCCGTCCCTTTTCTTTTTTTGAAATATCGTCTTTCATTGTCATTGCAGCCGCCGTGCCCGATCGGCTGGAGTATTCCGAAAGAAAAGCCATGTCAAACTTCAGTCTTTTAAAAAGGTCTAGAGTATTTTTGAATTGTTTTCGCGTCTCGCCCGGGAATCCGACAATGGCGTCTGTTGAGATAGCGATATCCGGCATTGTTTTTTTGATTTTAGAGTCAAGGAGAAAATATTCTTCGGCCGTGTAGTTTCTGTTCATCTTTTTTAGGATTTCATTATCTCCGGACTGTAGGGGCAGGTTTATGTAGCGCGGAAAATGTTTTAATGAGGCAAGAGTTTTTATAAGTTCGTCTGAAAAATCGTGGGGATGCGGGGAAGTGAACCGCAGCCAAAATTTGCCCGGAATTTTATCCAGTTTCCTAAGAAGTTTTGGAAAATCTGTTTTTCTGAATTTATATTTGTTGACCGCCTGTCCGAGAAGCCAGATCTCTTTATGTCTTTTTTGAACAAGACCCCGGACTTCGGAGATTATTTCTTTATCCGGGCGCGATTTTTCCCGTCCGCGAGTGAAAGGCACCGCGCAGTATGTGCAAAAATTATCGCAGCCGGACATTATCGGAATTTGAGCGGTTATTCCGTTGTTGTGAACCGGAACCTCGTCAAAATATTCTTCCGGATTCCATATTTCCGAAACTTTATTCTTGAGCTTTTTTTTATCCGCTTCAAGAACGCAGCCCGTAAGAATTATCTTTCCGCCTTTTTTAGAGAATTTATTTATTTTTCCGTAAACGCGGTCCATTGCCGATTGCCGCACGGAGCATGCGTTTACCACCAGGATATTCGCTTCTTTTTCGTCTAAAGTTTTTTTATAGCCCCTGTTTTTTAAACGAGTTTCTATTCTTTCCGAATCGGCTATATTCGCTTGGCATCCGTAGGTTGCGATAAAATATTTCATTTAAAATATGGTAGCAGAAGCTTGTCAGGCAAAAAATGCCCATAAAAGTTTTTTTGATGGTGGGCATGGTGGGAGTTGAACCCACACGGCCGTAAGACCATACGATTTTGAGTCGTACGCGTATGCCAATTCCGCCACATGCCCTCTGTGCACAAATATAGTATTTTTTTGCCGCTTTTTCAACCTTTTTTCTTGATTAGCCGATTTTATTTTTGTATAATTTTATTAATCATAATTTTATCATCATGCCGAATCCATTTTTTCCACCTCGAATAAGAAAAGAAAGCGGAGTTTTTTTGGTTGAAGTCCATAAGATAAAACCCAACTCAATGCAGCCCCGCCGTTTTTTTGACGAAGAAAAACTTCATGAACTTGCGGAATCCATAAGGCAATACGGCGTTCTTCAGCCGCTTGTGGTTATCAGGCAGGAAACGGAGCTTCCTCATGGCACCTCCGTTGAATATGAAATAATCGCCGGAGAGAGAAGATGGCGCGCGTCGCAGCTTGCCGGGCTTACTCAAGTGCCGGTCATTATCCGCGAAGAGCCGTCAGAAAAAGTTAAACTGGAAATCGCGCTTATAGAAAACATACAAAGAGAAGATTTAAATCCCCTGGAACGCGCGATAGCTTTCAAGCAGCTTGTTGATGATTTTAAAATGAGACATCACGAAGTCGGCACAAAAGTTGGCAAAAGCAGGGAATTTGTCTCAAATTCCATACGGCTTCTAAGCTTGCCTGAGGAAATACAGGAAGGTTTGAAACGAGGATTAATCAATGAAGGGCATACCAGGCCGCTTTTGAGCTTGTCCGGTTTTGACGAAGAACAAACAAGCCTTTACAAAGAAATTATTTACAGAAAAATGAATGTAAGGGAAGCGGAGGCCGCGTCGCGGCAGATAGTGAAAGCCAGAGGGCTCAGAAAGGGAAAAGCGATTTCGCGCGACACGGAGATAGTTCTTTGGGAGAATCGTCTTTCGGACGCTTTTGGCACAAGAGTTTTCGTTGAACCTCGCGGTCCCGGCAAAAGAATTTCCATAGAATTTTTCTCCGAAGAAGAATTTGGCAATTTTCTTTCAAAAATGGGAGTCGGCGCCGTCGGTGCGTCGGTTTTGGAAGGTCAGGAAAGAGAAATATCCGGTGAAAATTTTTCCGCGGATGCGATGGAAATTGTGAATGATGCGGAACCGCAGAATTTTCCTGTTGATTCGCCCGCCGAAGAGACAAGAATTTTTCTCCCTGAAACAGAAGAGATATTTTCCGAAAGGGGGATTACGGGAGACGATCTTGTTAATATAATCGGTGAAATTCCGCTTGAAGAAAATGTCAGGCCTGTTTTTGACGACACTGAGATCGTTCATGAAGAAAAAACGCCCGATGCCGGCGGTTGGTTTAAGAGGTTTACAATCTGATTATTCTTTTTTCCTTATAGCTTCCCTTATATGCTCTTTCGCCTGCGTTGTTTTCGCGAAGCCCAGCATTTTCTCGCTGGCTTTTTTGTTTTTTTGCGTGATTATTTCAACCATGTCGCCCGAAGCAAGACGATATGAAAAAGGAACTATTCGTCCGTTTATTTTTACCGATACCATTGAATTTCCAAGATCCGTGTGGATTTTGTAAGCAAAATCAACCGGAGTGGCGCCATCGGGAAGGTCTATGATGTCGCCTTTCGGGGTCAATATAAATACCCGGTCTTTGAAAAAATCTATTTTAAGCGCCTCCAAGAAATCTTCTCCGTTCTCTCCATTGTAAAATTTATCGTGCCACTCGCGCAGCTGCTTTATCCAGTTGAATTTTTTGCGGGGTTTTTCTTTGGAGTGATCGGGTTTTTGCGATATTTTATACGCCCAATGAGCGGCGATTCCTTGTTCGGCTTCATCGTGCATTTCTTGGGTTCTTATCTGGAATTCCGTCACTTTGCCTCCTTCGCAAAAGACTGTTGTATGCAAACTTTGATACCCGTTTTGCTTAGGGAGGGCGATGTAATCTTTTATCTTTCCGGGAATCGGTTTCCAGAGTTTGTGTATTATTCCCAATACCAGGTAACATTTTTCAAGAGAATCGACTATTATTCTTACCGCGGAGAGATCGTATATCATCTGCCAGTCATTGTTAAATCTTTCGAGTTTTTTCCATAAACTGTAATAATGTTTTGCCCGATGGGAAATTTCTTTAACGGAAATTTTTTCTTCGGCGAGAACCTGTTTAAGGCGGGGGGTTATTTTTCTTGAAAGAAAACGTTCCCGTTCGGAAATTTTTTCGCTTACTTCTTTTGTTATTTTCAAATATTCTTTCGGAAAAGCATATTTGAACGCCGCATCTTCTAATTTTACTTTTAGGTCTCCCATACCGAGCCTGTCGGCGACCGCCGCGTATAATTCAAGAGTTTCGTTGGCAATTCGCTTCTGCTTTTCGGAAGGATGAACGCTTAGCGTTTCAAGATTATGCAAACGGTCAAGGAGTTTTACTATGATAACTCTGATATCCTGCGCCATCGCCATGAACATTTTTCTGGCTGATTCCGCGCTCCGTTCGGCTCCGTGATATCTTACTTCGCTGGCTTTTGTTACGCTTTTTACCAAAAAAGCTATTTCTTCTCCCAATTCTCTGCGAATTTTTTTTAGCGTGCCGTTTTTTGTTTCTTCCGTATCGTGAAGAAGCGCGGCGCTTATGGCGCCGGCATCCATTTTCAATTCCGCCGCTTTTAGAGAGACTTCTATCGGATGGATTATATACGGTTCGCCGGTAATGCGTTTTTCCGATTTATGTATTTCGCTCGCGATTTCAAAAGCTTTTTTTATGATTTTTAGGTCTTCTTCGGAATAGTTTACCGGAAGTTTTTGTTTGTATTCTTCAAAATCCATTATTTTTTAATATTGACATAATATACGCCTGCGGGTAAAGTGATAGAAAATTTGGTGTTTGAAAAATATCTTTTGAGAAAGGAGAAAAGGGGATGAACGGTTTTTTGATAAGCGGTAAAGAAATCGAGAGAACTTTGGAGCGGTGGAAATACGGCGGTTTTTTGGAGAAAAATATGCCGATGGTCTCTGTTGCTAAATTTATCCGCGGGCTGCGACTTTTAGGTATTCTCTTTTTCCCTGAAAAATTGGCGAGCAAGGTGTCGGAAGGATTGCCTTTGGAGGGAGAAGAACACAAAAAAATCATCGAAGTTGCCGATGAAGTGCTGTCTTCTTTCGTGAAAACGATAAAACAAAAAAGCGGCAAAGAAATATCAAAACGGCAAGTTTGCTCGAGAGTTGCCGGGCATTGCGGTCTTTTTCCCCCGCACCTTCTCAGAGAATACACGATCTGATCCTTTTTATAAAAGGCCGGTCTCTATGACCGGCCTTTTATTATTTTTTATATCCGCATTCTTTATTCGAGCACTTGATTCCGCTCTTGAGCTCGACAAGGGGCGACTTGCATTCGGGGCAGAGTTCTCCCGTCGGTTTTTGCCAGGTGGCGAATTTGCAATTTGGCCAGAGTGAACATCCGTAAAATATTTTTCCGCGCCTTGTTTTTCTTTCCACGACATCGCCTTCTTTGCACAAGGGGCATTTCATATTAAGGGATTTCGGCGGCAGGGGTTTTGTGTTCTTGCAGTCAGGAAAACCGGAGCAGGCAAGGAAGCGTCCGAAACGGCCGTGTTTTATGACCATTGGCTTTCCGCATTCTTTGCAGACTTCATCTGTCGGTTCAGTAAGATCTTCTTTTTCCACGCTTTCGTATTTTTCCAAAAGATTTTTTTCGAAAGGTTCGTAAAATTCTTTTACAATCGGCGGATATTCCGTTTTGCCTTCGGCAATATCGTCCAAATCGCTTTCCATCTTGGCGGTAAAATTTATGTCAACAATTTTAGGAAAATGTTCAACCAAAATTCCGTTTACTTTTTCTCCTATTTCCGTGGGCACGAACCTTTTTTGCTCGTCGCGTTCCACGTAGTTTCTTGTTTCAATCGTTGAAATTATTTGGGCGTAAGTTGAAGGCCGGCCGATGCCGTTTTTTTCAAGCTCTTTGACGATAGAAGCGTCGTTAAATCGCGCCGGCGGCTGAGTTTGGTGCTTGTCCGGAATTATTTCTTTTGCCGAGATTTTGTCAGTTTTTGAAATTTCGGGAAGAATTTTTTCTTCTGCTTTTACCGGATAAACTTTCAAGAATCCGTCAAATTTGAGTATTGAACCTTTTGATTGAAAAAGATAATTTTTCCCGTCTTCGCCGTTTGCTTCTATCTTTATGTTTGTGTCTTCAAAAACGGCGTTTGCCATTTGGCAGGCGATAAACCTCTGCCATATTAAACTGTAAAGTTTGTGCTGAGACGGATTAAGGTCGTTTTTTATGGAATCGGGGGAAAGGTGCGGGTGAGTCGGCCTTATAGCTTCGTGAGCTTCCTGCGCGCCTTTTGATTTTGTTTTGAACCGGCGATATTTTTCCACTCCGTATTTTTCTCCGAAACTATTTTTGATGAAGTCGCTTGCCTGAACCAGCGCGCTTTCGGCGATATTTAAAGAATCCGTTCTCATGTAGGTTATGAGGCCGACATGCCCTCCTTCTTTTTTTAAGTCTATTCCTTCATAAAGCTGTTGGGCGAGCATCATTGTCCTTTTGGCGGAAAATTTCAGCCGTTGCCATGCCGCTTGCTGCAAGGTGCTTGTGGTAAAAGGAGGCCGAGGAGTTCTTTCAACGGATTTTTTTTCTATGTCCGTTATTTTGAATTCGCGATTTTTAAGCGCGTCTATTATTCCGTCAACTTCGTCTCCGTCCAAAAATCCCGGCTTGGGAACGGCTTTCTCGTCTATCTTCACCAAAAATCCCTCAAATTCTTCTTTCTGCCCGTCTTCTTTTTTAAAAATCACTGTTATGAGCCAATAGTCCTGCGGTATGAAATCTTTTATTTCTTTCTCGCGTTCCACTATAAGGCGCAGGGCAACAGACTGTACGCGTCCGGCAGAAAGCCCGCGCATCAGTTTTTTCCATAAAAACGGCGAAAGCTTGTATCCCACGAGCCGGTCTAAAATTCTTCTCGCCTGCTGCGCGTTTACAAGATTTATATCCAATGCGCGCGGATTTTTAAGCGCTTCTTCTATCGCCGACTTGGTGATTTCATGAAAGGCGATGCGTTCAATCGTTTTTTGCCCGACTGCCGCCGAAGCGGTTTTTTTACTTTTCTTTTTTTGTTCGTTCAGGTTCAGTGCCTGAATAAGGTGCCAGGCGATGGCTTCTCCTTCGCGGTCTTCATCGGTTGCCAGTATTACTCTTTCCGCTGTTTTCGCGGCTTTCTTCAAGAGGTTGACCTGTTTCTCGCTTTTTTTGGGAATTACGTATTTGGGTTTAAAGTCATTTTCAAGGTCTATCCCCAGGTTTCCTTTTGGCAAATCCCTAACATGCCCGTTTGACGATTCAACGGTAAAGTCTTTTCCCAAAAACCGGGAGATTGTTTTTGCTTTGGTTGGGCTTTCTACTATAACCAGGTTTTTCATTTTATTTTTTGTAAATTTTTCCTCCGTTTTCTTTTATAAGCCCTTTTATTTCCATTTGCATTAAGATAGCCATAACTTCTTTTGCTGTCAAATCGGACTCTTTTATTATTTCGTCGCGAGCTTTCGGTTCCGACAAAAGGAATATTATTTTTTCTTCATCGGATGAAAGGTTTAACCCTCCGTTTTTTTCTTCGGATTTTTCTTCAAGCCCCAAGGCAAAAATAGCGTCTTTTGCTTCTGTTACGGGCACCGCGCCCATTTTTATCAAAAGATTGGGTCCTTTCGAATTTTCGCTGAAAATGGAACCGGGCACGGCCATAACTTCTTTTCCGTATTCCAGAGCAATGTAAGCCGTTATCATCGCCCCGCTTTTTTCCGGCGCGTCTGTAACAAGAATTCCTTTTGAAAGCCCCGCCACTATTCTGTTTCTTCTTGGAAATGTGTATTTGGCCGCGCGCATTTTTAAAGGATATTCGGAAACAAGACTTCCTCCTTTTTCAAGTATCTCTTTTGCCAGACCGAAATTCGCTCTCGGGTATATGACGCTGTCGGAAAGCCCGCATCCCAAGACAGCTGTTGTTTTGAGCCCGTTTTCCATGGCGGCTTTATGAGCGATAGCGTCTATCCCGAGCGCCAAGCCGCTTACTATATTTATATCAAAACCGTTGAACCCGTGTATTATTTTTTCCGTTGCCTGTTGTCCGTATGAAGAAAATTTTCTGGTGCCGACAACCGCTAGCAAAATTTGTTTTTCGCCGGGCAGATTTCCTTTTAAATAAAGCATCTGAGGTTCGGGGAAAGTTTCCTTTAAAGAAGAAGGGAATTCGTCTTCAAGAAGAATTTTAACATCTTCTTTTTCAAGAAACTCGAATTCTTTTTCGGGATTGACGCCTTCTCTGAAATCTTTGAGCGATTCGGTTTCTCCGGCGGTTTTTATTTTTGAAAATTCCGCTTTCCATGCTTTTTCAAAAGAACCGAAACTTTTTTTGATTTTTTTCAGAGAAACGGCATCTAGCTGCGGTGATTGATTGAAAGCGTTGGCGAAGATTTTTTCCGTTTCGTTCATCTGCGTATGCTCTTTATTTTATAGTATGGAAAATCGCTGTCAAAATTTTTTGATAATTTTGATTTGATTTTTTTGACTGCTCTGCCTTTTTTTGTTTTTTCATTATTAAGGGGGATTTTTTTGAGTTCACCTAATGGGGTCGAAATAGAAACAGGGGAAGTATAAAATTTTTATTGCAGATGAAAAAATAGAAAAGGAGAGCGAAGTTTTTTAACCTTGACAACTCTTAGATAAGCGTGCTATTTTGTGGTTAGAAAAAAAGGTCAAAAAGACCATTGAAAATAAACTTTTTGAGGAAGGGAGGTGGTTTGGATGAAGCGTCAGTCGTCTACGTCTTTCGGGATGTGGCTTTCGCTTGTCGGAGTTTTTGCGGTTTTGGCATGCCTTTCTTTTGCTCAGGGGTGCACTACCCTTTTAACAGAGAAAGGCCGCGAGGAACGTGATTTGAATCTGAATTATAAAAAGGTGTTTGTCGCGGACGCCGGGATGAAAGCCTATTTCAACTGCCGTAAGGCGGGTGGAAGCAAGGAATTTTGCGAGGTTCGTTACGGTGTCTATGATGACGGCGAAGGCGGATTTTTGCCGGACGCTGAAGGTTCATATAAGTCAACTTATTCACCGGTTTCTGGCGGTTCGGTAAATTCGGTAAACCATGTTTCCAGTCGCGCGGATATTCCCCCGGTAGAAAAACGCCACTATTTAAATATCGGCGGCGATCCAGTAAATCGTTATCGGAAACTTGGTGCGGATGAGACTTTAAGTTCTCTTCCTTATGACACCGAGGTTGTTTTAGAAGGTCGGAACAGAAATTCTACCGGGTGGATACGAGGCGGAACACCGGCTGTTTATGGGCCGGATGGAAAACTACGCTGGATAAAAGCGTGCGGAAATGATGTTTTAAAAATTTTGCGGGATGCGCGGCCTTTGTCCGAACAAACCCCTGTCGTTGCAACAAAAAGAGAGGATGAAAGCAAAACTGTTTATAATCCTCCGTTCCAGTTTTTGCCGATGCCGAACCTTGGTATGGCATATCTGGATGCGCCGAGAGGAACGTGGCAAGGCAATTTGTGGGAGATGGTACCGAGAACTTACTTGGGCGCAAGCGCCAATTGGGTTTTTGGTTTGCCTGACACCAACTTCAACACTTCCGTGAACACTCAGACGGGTGTCGGAGTTAGCGCAACGGGAAGCGGCGCGGGAGCAGGCGGCGGAACAACAACGTCCGCGCCCACAACAACCACAAATACCACTTCCAGTTCCAACTCCGGATATTCAAGCTCCAATACCAGTACTTATTATTATCAGTCGCTTCCAGGGCAAACTTCTGTCGTGGCAGGTGGCGGTCCGGTTGGCGGAGCTCCGGGAAATGCCGGTTCTGGCGCCGGAGCTCCGATTGGAGGCGCTCCTACTGTTATTGTAACAACGCCTTCCTCCGGGGTAGCAATTGGCGCCGGCGGTGCTGGCGGCGGTTTTGGTGGAACTGGCGTCGGCGGACCTGTTGGCGGCAATGCTCCTTAAAAAGTTTTTTCAATAAACAATTTCGCGAGGAAAGTCTGGAAAACTTTCCTCGCGCGCATTCTTGAATTTTTAAATGCTTTGGCGTTTGAAGGTTCAAACATGCGATATCAAAATTAAATATAAAAAAACGAATATGAAAAAAATAATATTAAAAACAATAGTGCTATCTGTCGTCGCTTTAACAACGGTTGCCATGTTTTCGCCCGGTGCTTTTGCTGCGACTTTTAACACCGACCCTGCCGATTATCAAACCTTAAGAGTCGGCAATGTCACCAAACAGCCCGGGACTACAAGTTCTGGCTGGGGTACTTCTATTACCGCTACTCCCGGCGACATAATCGCAGTGGCTGTTTATTATCACAATACTTCTTTGGAAACGGCAAAAGACGTGAGGGTAAAAATTACTCCCAAAAATGACGCGGAAGGAATAAACCATGTAATTCGCGCGGAGGTATGGTCTGAAAATACCCCGATAGCTTCGGGAAGCGTTAGCATTTCTTTGTCGGAACCTCGCTCTCTTGACTATATCGAAGGTTCTGCTACTTGGAGGCCGAACCAGACTACTTACGGTTCTTCGGAGTTTCCTTTTGGTCAGGAAAAATATCATATCTTTACTACGAGCGGAATAAGAATCGGCGATATAGCCCCGGGGTGGTCCAGCCAAGGAAATGTGGTCGTTTCTTTTAAAGTGAATGAAAACGGGGGTTCGGTTTCGGGCTCAAAATTTTTATCTGTCGTGTCTTTGTCCCCGGATTCTGTCGGGCTTTATGACGCGACATTGAAAGGTTCTGTCGCTTCAAATGATACCGTTTCTGTTTCAACTTGGTTTGAATGGGGAACATCAGTCGCGCTTGGCAATAAAACCGGCGTAAAAGCTGTTTCTTTGCCGAATCGCTCTTCTTCTTTTACCGGTTACGTTTCCGGTCTTTTGCCAAACACTCTTTATTACTATCGCGCAGTCGCGAGTTCGGCTTCTGCCACAAATTATGGGCAGATATTGAGTTTTAAAACCGGATCCGGCGCCGCTACCGCTGTTGGGAAAGAAATTTCTGTCGTAAAATCCGTTGAAAACATTACGTCTCCGAACGGAACGCAAGACGAAGTTTCGGCTTTAAGGGGCGATGTTTTAAGATTTACCTTTACTTTAAAAAATAACGGAAGCGAAACTTTGAAAAACATCGAAGTAAGAGATTTGGTCTCCGAATATCTTAAATTGGTAAGCAATGATAGCGGAAATACGGATTGCGGAATTCAGAAAAAAGTCGTCTGGAAAATAGGAGAATTGAATGCGGGAGACGAAAAGAAAATTTCTCTTGATACCGTTGTTTGTTCCGAGGCTCCCTATGATGAATCCATAAAAAATGGCGGGGATACTGCCGTTGTCGAAGCTGACGGAATATTGCGTTCTTCAAACGAAACTTTTGTGAAGGTTTTTGAAGAAAGAAATTTCGGAGCCATCGGCGCGATTGCCGGACTTGGTTTTTCTTTTTCCAAATGGGCGTTGGTTTTCGGAATGCTGGTTTTGATTCTGGCGATATTTTATTGCGCGTCCAGGTTTTTAAAGGAAAGAAATTTTCAATCCGTAAAATAATTCAGTTTTAGAAATTGTTTGTCGCGTAATTTTTAGCCCGCCGCCGTTTAAACGGCGGCGGACTTTTGTTTTTGCCAACTTTTGCTTGTTTTGTTATCATAAATTCAATGCTGGATATAAAATTTATTCGTGAGAACCGAGAGCTTGTAAAAGAGGCTGCAAGAAAAAAACGTATCAATTTCAATGTTGACCGGCTTTTGGAATTGGATGAGGCCCGCCGCAAACTTCTTCAGGAAACGGAAACCATGAAAGCGGAGCAAAACATCCGTTCGGAAAGAGTGTCTAAAATTACCGACGAATCGGAAAAACAAAAGCTTATAAGCGAACTTAAAATTTTAAAAGATAAATTTGCCGCCGGCGAAAAAAATCTAAATGATTTGACGGAAAAATGGCAAAATTTGATGTTTGAAGCTCCGAATATTCCTGATTTGTCCGTTCCCGAAGGAGAAAGCGATTTGGATAACAAAGAGATAAGAAGGTGGGGAAAAATTCCGTTTTTTGATTTTACTCCCAAAAACCATTTGGAAATTTTAAAGACATTCGACCTTGCCGATTTTGAACGCGGGTCCAAGGTTTCCGGTTTTCGCGGATATTTTTTGAAAAACGAAGGAGCGCTTCTTGATTTCGCGATATGGCAATTTGTTTTTGACGAGATGGTTCAAAACGGATTTGTTCCGTTCCTCGCGCCGTCTCTAGTAAAAGAAGAAAGTTTTTTAGGCACGGGCTGGCTTCCGCAGGGTAAAGATGAAGTTTATCAAACGCAAGATAATCTTTATTTGGCAGGCACGGCAGAAGTGCCGATGATGGGCTATCATGCCGGGGAAATTTTAATAGAAGAAGAGCTTCCCAAAAAATACGTGGCTCTTTCCCCGTGTTTCAGGCGGGAGGCGGGAAGTTATGGAAAAGATGTCAAAGGGCTTTACCGCGTCCATGAATTCATGAAAGTGGAACAGATTGTTTTGTGTAAAGCGGATCACCAGGAATCCGTAAAGTGGCATGAGGAAATAACTCAAAACTCCGAGCGTATTATGCAGAAACTCGGAATACCTTACAGAGTGGTGGTAAATTGCGGGGCTGATTTGGGCCTGGGGCAGGTAAAAAAATACGATATAGAAGGGTGGGTGGCTTCGGAGAAAAAATACAGAGAAACTCATTCGGCTTCTTATTTTCATGATTTTCAGACAAGAAGGCTGAATATGCGTTATCGTTCAAAAGACGGCAAAATTTATTTCGTTCACTCGTTAAACAATACCGTTATAGCCACACCGCGAATTTTGATTTCCATTCTTGAAAACAATCAGCAAAAAGACGGCTCAATTATAATTCCCGAACCGCTGAGAAAATACATGGGAAAGGACAGGATTTTCAGATAAATTCGGCCTCGTTTGATGAGCGTTTTATAAGACATACTTGATTGTTTATGGCGTACCTTCTCCTTCGTTTTAATTTTCGTTTATGTCTTCCACACCAGGAATTTTGGCTTCAAGAAAAAGGGCAAAAAGGAAGAAACTTTTTCTTCGTCTTGCCCTTTTGTCGTTTTCGGCTTTTTCGATAATTTTTGCCGCCGCATTTTTCTTTTTTAGGGCGGAAAAATTTAGGATAACCGAAATAAAAATAAGCGGCCTTGAAAATATTTCAGAGGAAGAAATAAGAAAGGAGGCGGAATCTTTTCTGTCGGCGAACATACTGAAAGTTTTTCCGGCGAATAATTTCTTCCTCTTTTCGGAGAAAAAAACGCAGGATAAATTTCTTGCCAAATTTACCCGAGCCGTCTCGGTTTCAGTAGAAAAAGATTATCCTTCGTCGCTCAGTATAAACATAGAAGAAAGGTCTCCTGTCGCGTTATTTTGCGAGGCAGGGGGCAAAGAATGTTTTTTTGCGGATAACACCGGCTATATTTTTGAAAAAGCGCCGTTTTTTTCAGCCGGAGTCTTTTTGAAATTTTTCGACGAGAGAACGGCGGAAAATTTATCGGTAGGCAAGACTTTGCTGGAGAGAGAAGAATTTGAAAAGATGATTGGTTTCGCGAGACGAATTTCAAATTCGGTTTTTCCGATTTGCGAAATACATTTTGTTAAAGACGGCGTCTGTGAATTTTGGGACGAAGACGGAGTGAAAATTATAATTAACGAGAAAGACGATTTTAATTTGATTTTTGCCAATTTGGAAACGGCTTTTTCTGAAATTTTTGAAAAAGAAAAAAAGACGGCGAAGGATGCCGAGTATATAGACTTGCGTTTTGGCAATAAAGTTTTTTTCAAATGGAAATAAAAAAAACAAAAAAAGCGGTTTGGTCTTTAGCGGCTTTGTCCGTCGGTTTTTTAGTCCCCATGGTTTTTTTCAGCGCCATGGAAAAGCCTGCCGCTGAATTTTTGGCCGGCAGGGTACTTTCGGGATTTTCAAACAATATCGCTGCTTCTCCGGTTTTGACTCCTAAAGAGCCGTTTCTTTTGGTTTTTGTCGGCGATATAATGCTGGATAGAGGAGTTGAAAATTCGGTTTTCAAAAATGCTTCCGGAGATTTTTCCTTTCTTTTTGAAAAAGCGGGATTTTTAAAAGAGGCTGATGTCCTTTTTGGCAACCTTGAAGGAAGTGTTTCTGTTTCAGGTTCTGACCAGGGAAGCGAAATTTCTTTCCGTTTTTCTCCGGCAGTCCTTCTGGCTTTAAAATCCGCGGGTTTTGATGCCGTTTCCGTGGCGAACAATCACGCGGCTGATTGGGGCAAGGAGGCGTTTTCCGAAAGTGTCAGACTTTTGAAAAATTTTGATATTTTGCCCGTAGGAGGAGGAGAAGATAAAGATGACGCGCAAAGACCGCGAATAGTGGAATATAACGGAACCAAAATCGGATTTCTGGGTTTTAGCGATGTCGGGCCGAAATGGCTTGAAGCCGGAGAAAACAAAGAGGGCATTTTGAATGTTTCTGACGATTTTTCTTCGGTCATAAAAAAGGCTTCCGAGCAAGCCGATGTACTGGTTGTTTCTTTTCATTTTGGCGAGGAATATGAACCGGCGGCAAACGAGAGGCAGAAAATTTTATCAAAAACCGCGATTGATTCCGGAGCGAAAATCGTTATCGGTCATCACCCTCACGTGATGCAGGAATTTGAAGATTACAATGGCGGGCTGATAGCTTACAGCTTGGGAAATTTTATTTTTGACCAGAACTTTTCAGACGAAACAATGAGCGGCGCCGCTCTCGCTGTTTATATTGAAGGGAAAGAGATTACGGCTGTTAAAAAAATAGGCGTGAATATAGACCAGACCTTTCGTCCGGAGGAGAGATAGAACAAAAACTAAGACCGCCCCGGCAAGATGCCGGGGCGGTCTTAGTTTAGATTTTTGTTAAAACTTATACACGTCTATTGATGTCCCCGCGCGGAAGACCGGAGTTTTTCCCAGTAGCCACGGATAAGTATCTTCAAATTTTTGTTTGAAATTTTTTACCGGTACTGCGTGTCCTCCCTGCAGAAATGTGTGCGAAATGGCGAACCAGCTGCCCTCAGAAGGTTCTCCTTTTGCCGACCACCACTGCTCGTACCTTTCACCAAAATAATATTTTGGATTTCCTCCGCCGAAATAATCAATTCCTATTTTTTTTATTTGGTTTTTGTCGGCAAAATCCTTGAGCCGTTTTAAATCCTGCCCCCAATCGTAATTTGAGTCAACGGCGATTTTATAGCCGTTTTCCGTTCCGCCCCCCAAGATGTTGAAATAAGAAAGATAATAAGGATAAGTTGCTATCGCGGAAATAATCATCCAAAGAAGCAGTATTAGCAGCAAAGCGCCCCTTTCAACCGGCCTTAAATACTTCATAAAAAATTCTTTTATCTTTTCTTTAAAACTTCTCGGTTCCGAAAACGGCGGCGATTTTATCCATTTTATGGTTTGTCTCGCGACCAAAAGATAAATGAAGGGGAAGGTCGGAAGCACGTGCCTTACTCCTATGTTAAGAGGGCTTGATATTGCTTGAAACCAATAAACCGCGATAAATATAAAACTTGCCGTAAGCGCGAAATTTTCTCTAAGCCATGCGCATGTTTTTTTGAAACTTTTATTTTTGCTTAAGATGATGTTTTTCAACCCAATTGCCATGGCCAAAAGAGTTAAAATGTGCAGAACAAGGTGTTCTTTAAAAAGATATAGCAAAGGAAAATATGAAGGCCACCCCGCCGCTGAAACTTCACCCATAAAATAAGTGGTGTTTCCTCCGGATGCTCGCTGAACAACCATAAGAAGACCGACAAAATATTGGCCGATAGACCTGAATATCGGATTTCCGCACATCCAGACAGCGGCATCCACAAGCGGCCTTATCCCGAAGGAAGAGAGGTTAAAAACGGCGTCACTTACTTGCCGTTCTATCGGATAATTCCAAACGTGAAAAACATAAACCGGCCATATCACAAAAAGTCCGATGATTCCTATCAAAATAGTTTTCGCGATAACGGACAGCTCTTCTTTCAAGAATTTTTTCCAATAAAAATTGTCTATGTTTTTTAAAAATACCCATGACACTCCGAAGACGGCGTATAGCGGCGCGAGAAGCACAAGCGAGAATTTTAAAAGCTGGGCAACTCCGAATGCCGCGCCCGCGATAATCAGGCTTTTTTTGTCTCCGCGGAAAAGGAAATTGAGATAAGCGCTTATTCCTATGAAAAAACCAAAGGCCGCGCCAAGGTCAGTGGTAACATAGCGCGAGTGCGCCAGAAATGTCGGTGAAAAGCAGAAAAAGAAAAGGGCAAGAAGCGCCACTCTGTTTCCGTAAAGTCCTTGTATCAATTTGAAAAAAAGCCAGCCGAAAAGAACCGCGAGAATCATTATGGGCAGCCGGGAAAAAACGATTATGTTGTCGGCATTGTTTCCCGATTCATAAATGAAAATTCTTCCCATGTCCCATTGTCCGTTTATATATTCGCTCCATGCGGCCGCGTTCGTGGGAAAATTCAAATTTAAAAATAAAAGGGGGATAGCGGAGAGGTCTTTTATCAGGGGCGGATGCTCCGGGTTCAGACGATAATCTTTTTGCGAAAGATACGAATATCCCGAAGGTATATGCGCAAGCTCGTCCATGGTGGCGGAATCGCCCAGCGCGGAAGTAAAAATAATGCCGAACATCGCGAGAAGCATTAACCCTGCCGTGAAATTCACTATTTTTTTCATAATTTTTTTAGATTAATAATGTTTTTATTTATATAGCATTTCAAATCCCGGAAAGACGCTTATTCTAACTCCGGGTTGAATTTGTTTTACTCTGTCGCGCAGCTTGGCGTCCGACTCAAGCGAAACTATAAAACAGGAATTTTTCGTCTCGGAACATTTTATTTTTTCGAGTTCGGAAGGAAGAAGATAAGTAAAATGTTTTTCCGCTTGTCCTTTTTCGGTAAAAGAACCGGTTAAAAACATTACGGTTTGCGCCGGCATCGGGATATTTTTTACTTTTACTCCGTCAACATTAACAATCACGAATTTATCGGTCTGCGGCGGCACTTTGTTCAGGAAATTCGCTATGTCGCTTGCCCTGCCGTTAAAAGCGTAATAGGTATTTATATTATCTCCCCATCTGATGAAATATTTCGTGTAGGTTGTTGTCGCTATTGCCGCGAGAAACACAAACAGAAAAAGAATCAACTCTTTTCTTATCCTTGAAATTTGATTTTCGTATTGGGGATATTTTTCCCGCTGTTTTTTAATCCAGCCGTTTACCGTTTCCGCTGTTTTTTCAAGTCCGATTCCGGCAAAGAGCATTACCGGCGGAATAAGAATTATGGAACGCAGAGCGTGCGGAATTCCTTCGTTTGAAATTACAACCGGAAGCGCCATCACGATAAGCCACAAGAACAGAAGAAGATATTTTCTGCGGATGATTGTCCAGAAAAAGCCGATTAAAAAGAGAATTCCTACCGGCCACCATAAAGAAGGAGAACCCGCCAGATTGTGCCTCCAATTCGCGTCTCCGTAGAAGAAAAGCATGTTCGCGGTTTTTACGGAATTTATCGCCAGATTTTTCAGCGGAGCGTCTGAAGAAAAAACCGAAAGCTGGGAAGTGCGTCCAAAAAAATCAGACGGATTTTTTAGAAAATACCACCCAAGAGGAATTGCCGCGATGAACGCCCCTAAAAGAAAAACAGCTATAATTTTTTTCTGCCCGCCTTTCCAAAGTTTTATGAAAGGGAAAATCAAAAGAAGAGGCGCGGCGCGATAGGCGATGTATGAATGGAAACCGAGTCCGAAAGCGATACCCGCGAAAGCGCTTAATTTCCAGCTGTTTTTTCTTCCGGCCGCGAGCAGAAGAGCGAAAGCCCAGGTCAAGAAAAAAGGCGCCATTATGGCGCGGAATCCTATGCGCGAAAAAAGCAGATGCCAAAAACTCGTGGCGAGGATAAATGAAGAAAATAGCGCGAGGCGTTTATTTCCGGTGAGCTCCTTTGCCAGATAATAAAGCCCTAAAACTGTAAGTATTCCGAAAATTGCCGATACTCCGCGCAAAGCCCATGCTTCGTTTCCGAATATTTTTACGGACAGGGCTTGTATATTTATAAAAAACCCTTCACGCCCGTTGTTTTCGGGGTAAAACATTTTGTAATCGCCCGATTCGTTCGCTTCAAGAGCGTTGCTTCCGTTCATGGCTTCATCGGAATAAAGTCCGGGAGGGATTGATTGGATTTGCCAGAGGCGAAGAAAAGCGGCCGTTAAGATAATAAGCGACAAGAATATAAAAACGCTTTTTTTAGACATTGTTTTTTAGTTTATAAAAGCCTGGTTTAATAAATAATAGAATAGCAGAGAAAATAAAAAATTATTTTATTTTCTCTGCGTTATTTCCGCTTGCTCTTATGTACTTTATTTTAACCGAAAAAGGCTTTTATCGCCAAAGGAAGTTTTGCACACCTCTTGCCCCATTCCATTCGTTTTGTCTATTTCAGTTTGCCGTTTTTTTTGATATTATAAATTTATGGTTAATGAACCTCAGTTTGAACAAGGCATTACTCCGGAAACCGAACGGGCAAATTTGCGCGAGCGCGTTTTGTCTTCTCCCGAACAAGGCAGAGAAATCATAAAAGAATACGCCGAATTGCCGCCGGAAAAAGTTTACGCGCCGGAATACAATCTTTCGCCCGAAGAAATGGAAAAATTGGAAAGGAGGGTGATTGACGTTAATTTTGAAGAAAAAGAAAAAGTGCTTCAGGAACTTTTTAACATCGCGAGAGAAAAAGGAATTATAAACGCGGCAAAAGC
Source organism: Candidatus Paceibacterota bacterium (assembly GCA_028711505.1). Taxonomy (NCBI): domain Bacteria; kingdom Bacillati; phylum Minisyncoccota; species Minisyncoccota bacterium. Next base: position 69,647 of record JAQTSC010000001.1, read on the forward strand.
CGCTTCAAAACTTCCTCCTTCGCTTCTGGATGATTTTCACGACCTTCTTGTGAGGTTTGTTCACGAAGAGCAGAATCAGGCGCAGGATGCCGGAGCTTCTCCTTCGCAAGCGGCATAAATAAAATTCAATCAAAATGGAATTTATCGCGTTCCTTTTTAGTCCTTATCCCGTTGCCGGGCTTCTTGCTTTGGCTGCGGTTTTTCTCATATATCATTTCTTGCGTTCTTCACGTGAAAAAGAGTTTTTCCGCTCTCTGGATTTTACTCTTTTCGAGATTATTTTGCCCCGTCCGGAAAAAGAAGAAGGCAAGACTTTCAAAGACGCTATCGCCGTGATGGAACAGTTTTATTCGGGCATGTCGGGTTTGAAGTCGCACTTTGCGCTTGAACTGGTTTCTCCGGCAACGGAAAACGAGACTAATTTTTACGTTTCTATGCCGAAAAGCCATGCGTCTTTTTTCGAAAAGCAATTGCATGCCGTTTTTCCTTCTGCCGAAATAAGGGAAGAAAAAACCGATTACAATATTTTTAAATACAAATATCCGACCGCGGCGGCGGAAGTCGTTTTCACCCAGCCTTCGGTTCTTCCTCTAAGAACTTACGATGAGCTTGTAAACGACCCGTTATCGGTTATCGCCAATGTTTTTTCGGATATCAAAAGAGAAAAAGAAGGCGCCGCTTTCCAGATAGTGATAAATCCTTTTGCAAAAGGATTAAAAAGCGATGTTGAAAAGTCGCTTAAGCTTTTGCAGGCGGGAGAGCCTATAAAAAAAGCGCTGGAAGGAGGGCGGGGTTTTTTTGAAGGATTTTTAGATATCATTTTCCATAACGATTCCAAGAAAGGGAATTCCGACCCCGCTTCCATGGCAAGAGGCGCGCTTTCCGCGGCGCAGGAAGCCCGTTCCGAAGTGATAAAAATTTTAACGAAGAAAATTTCCAAACCGATTATGTCCGCGAATATCCGGCTTGTGGCGTCCGGACAGACAGAGGATCGCGCTCAAAAAATACTTGAAGAAATGAAAAGCGCTTTTTCCCAGTTCAATGATCCGCGCGCCAATTCGTTTGCGTGCAAAGATGTTTCTGGCTGGGGATTGCGCAAATTTTTCTACAATTTTTCTTTCAGGCTTTTTGACAAAAAAAGAGCCCTGGTTTTAAATATCGCCGAGCTCACGGGCATTTTTCATTTTCCGACTACTTTGGCTTTGGCTCCCAGGATGAAATTCCTTAAAGCGAAAAAAGCCGAACCGCCGATAAACCTGTCCGCGAACGGAATTATTATCGGTAAAAATATTTTTCGCGACGAAGAAAAAGAAATAAAAATCGCTCCTGACGACCGCCGCCGGCATTTTTATTCCGTTGGCCAGACCGGCACCGGCAAGTCCGTTCTTATGAAAAACATGGTTGTTCAGGATATAGAAGAAGGCAGGGGCGTGTGTTTTATAGACCCTCACGGAGACGCGGTTGAAGAAATAATGGGGTTGATTCCCTTTGAAAGGTGGAACGATATCGTTTACTTTAATCCGGGTGATGCCACGCGTCCTTTCGGTATGAATATGCTGGAATTTGATTCCAAATATCCGGAGCAAAAAACTTTCATCATAAACGAACTTCTTGAAATTTTTAACAAGCTCTATGACATGAAAGCAGCCGGCGGTCCGATGTTTGAGCAGTACTTCAGAAACGCCACTTTGCTTGCCATGGAAGATAAAGACGGCACTCTGCTTGAAATTTCCCGCGTTCTTTCCGATTCGGAATTCAGGGCAAAAATGCTTTCGCGGACACAGAATCCTTTGCTTAAAAATTTCTGGACCGAGACGGCGGAAAAGGCGGGAGGCGATGCCACGCTACAGAACATGGTTCCTTACATTACGAGCAAATTTGACACATTTCTTTCAAATGAAATAATACGGCCCGTGCTTTGCCAGTCGCGTTCTTCTTTTAATTTTCGCGAAGCGATGGACAGCGGTAAAATTGTTTTGATAAATCTTTCAAAGGGAAGAATCGGCGAAACGAACGCTTATCTTTTGGGAATGGTTTTTGTCGGAAAACTTTTTATGGCGGCGATGTCTCGCGCGGACTTGCCGGAAGAAAAACGCAGAGATTTCTTTTTATATATAGACGAATTCCAAAACGTAACGACAAATTCCATTTCAATGATTTTATCCGAAGCGAGAAAATATCGCTTGTGCCTGAATATCACGCATCAATTTATCGGTCAGCTTACGGAAGACATCAAGAAAGCTGTCTTTGGAAATGTGGGTTCGTTTGCTGTCTTTAGAATAGGGAAAGACGATGCCGAATACCTCGCAAAACATTTTGAGCCGGTTTTTAACGCCGAGGATTTGATGAATATCGGAAACTATAACGCTTACGTAAAACTTTTAATAAACGGGGAGACATCGCGTCCGTTTAACATAGAAACTTACGCTCCGGCAAAAAGCGAAGAAGCCGTACGCGAAAAAACCAAAGAAGTTTCGGCAATAAAATACGGCCGGCCTTTGCGCGAAGTGGAGTCGGAGATAAATAAGAGGTATTTGCGGTTATCCGGCAGTGGAGAGGCGGAAGGCGAGATGGAATAATAATTTGTTCTAACTTTTTAATTTTGATAAAATCTTAAAAATGAGCATTTTCGGTAAAATAAAAAGTCATAAGATTTTTTGGGGAGTTGTCATTGCCCTGCTTTTTATTGTGGTTTTGGATTTGACCGCCCGGTGGTACGAAATGTATCAAGACCAGAAAAAAGTTGAAAATCTGGCAAAATCTCTGGAAGAAATGGACAGGTTGGTTTTAGAGGCGCGCGCCGCGGATAAGATTGGAGGCAAAACCCCGCAGGAAACATTGGATTTATTTATTAATGCGGTTGAAAAAGGCGATTATGAGTTGGCTAGTAAATATTTTGTGTTGGAAGAAAAAGAAAATACTAAGAAAGAATTATTGATTTTAGATGAAAAGAACAAGACAGAATGGTATTTGGCTATTTTGAAAAACGCAAAATCCGACGGAGAAATAAAAGACGGGTCTTTTAGAATGAGATCAAAATTAGAAAATCCTCCTGACTATTTAATTAATTTTTCTCAATATCCATCTGGTAATTGGAAAATAGAAAAGATTTAATCAAAATATGAAAAAGGCCATTTTGCTTTTTATCATTTTCAGCCCTTTGCTTTTCAGCCGGGCTGTTTTTGCGTATAACGACACAAATACGCACCCCGCTTTAACCGACGAAACAATAGATTTTTATAATTCAATTTCAGAAAATAAGCTCACGGACGAAGAAAAAGAATGGATTATTTCCGGCGCGGAAGGCGAAGATACCCCTCCCAGATGGACAAATCATTTTTACGACCCTGTCTATGACGAAGGTTTTACCGGTGAGCGCGGTCCTTCAAACATTATAAACGAACTCTCGGGAAAATATTCGGACGTCTGGCTTTCGGTGGAAGACGCTGTTTCCGCAAAGATCTGGTCGCAAAATCAGGAACTTCAGGCAAAATATAGGCTTTATAAAGGCAATAAAACCTGGGAAAAAGCGATTTACGAATATGTAAAAAATAATAATAAACAGGAAGCATTTTATTCATTAGGTTTTGTTTTGCATCTTTTGCAGGACATGGCAGTGCCTGATCACACAAGAAACGACAGTCATCCGCCAACCGACGGCAGTCCTTATGAAAATTATTGCGTCGGGTTTAATAGAAATAATTTCAGCATCCAAGATAAAATAAAGGGGAATCAGCCTGCTTCTTTAACTTCTCTGGATAATTATTTTGATTATTTAGCCAATTACTCAAACAAATATTTTTTTAGTAAAGATACGATAAATGACGAGAAATACGAGAACCCAAAAATTATAAAAGTTGAAGGTGATTATGGTTATGGTCCTGATAATAGAGGGAATGAATTTAAGATAGTGGGTGCTACTAGAGAAATTAAAAATGGTGAATTGAAAATTTCGTATTTTTTAAGAACCCAGGAGGAAAAAGTTTTTGAATCTTATTGGTCTCGCCTGTCCACTGAAGCCGTTCTGTCCGGAGCAGGAGTTATAGAATTATTTTTTAGCGAAGCCGAAAAAGCGAAAAATAATCAGAACCTGCTTGAAGAACCTCCTCAAGAGAAATCAGCCATCGTGAGTATTTTTATGGGCGATTTTTCTTTTGCCGGAGAATATTTCCGCATGGGAAAACTGGCCAATGGCGCAAAAGATTGGTTTTCAAATACGTTTAACAATTTTGCCAGCGCTCTTATGTCTCCGTTTTATGGAAAAAACAACTTGAATTCCGGTCTTGCTAATGTTGTTTTCTCCGAATCAAGTGAAGCCGAACCGCCAGCCCAATCCGCTTACGATGATGAAATTGAACAGCCGCAGATATTGCCTCAAATACTTCCGCAAGAAACAATTCAAGCTTTTGAAACACAGACGCAAGAAACATCCGCTGAAATTGAAGTTTTAGAAGAAATTTTGCCTGAAGCCGTAATAACAGAAGTTATACCGGAACCCGAGCAGATACCGGATTTTTTAAAAACCATTCCTATCCCGCCTATTGCTATGGGCGGTGGCGGCAGTCCTTCAGTCGGGTCAACAGTCTTGCCGCAAACAAACTCAACGCAGAATTCTTCAAACCAGCCAGAATCCTCATCTTTTGTTTCAGCCCCGCCAGAGCCTCCGGCAGACACTACTCCGCCGGACATTTCATTTGAAATTGCCGAGTGCGCCGATTCGTTTTCGGAAGAAGGATGTGTTATTGCTCCGCAGATTATTCACTTATCCTGGCAAAGCGTTGCCGGTGATATTGAAGAATTTGAACTTACAATAAACGGTACCGCGCAAGCGCTGGCTACAACTTCTACTTCAACCGAGTTCAGCGCGATTCAAGACAACGCAGCTCATTCTTTTTCAATTCGCGCGAAAGATTCGTCGGACAATTATTCGGACCCGCAATCCATTGACATTGAAATTTTTTCCGCGCCAATAGTAATAAACGAAATTGCATGGGGAGGCACTTCGGGCAGGCCGAACGATGAGTGGGTTGAACTTTACAATAAATCTTCAAGCGCGATAAATCTCGCGAATTGGACCTTGTCATCAGCCGACAGCGAACCGTACATAATTTTATCGGGAAAAATCTCTCAAAAAGGTTATTGTCTTCTTGAACGCACCGATGATAATACTATCAGTGATATAGCGGCTGATTTGATTTATACGGGAGCGTTAAACAATACCGGGGATGATCATCTGACTTTGTATTTCGCTTCAACCACAATAGACCAAACTCCTTTGGGGAATTGGCCTGCCGGAACATCGGCAGGTTTTTCAATGGAAAGATACGATTCAAAAACCAGCGGGGATAATCCTTCTAATTGGCTCACAAACGATACTCCGATAGCGAATGGTTTGGCTTCGGGCCCGGAATTTTACAAAATTGCCGGAACTCCAAAGCAAAGAAATAGCGCCAATTATCTTGTAAACAAGAATCAGAATATTTTTTCCGACATTGTCTTAAAAAAATCAGAAAGCCCGTACTTCATCGACGGCACCGTCATAAATGTTTCCGCTTCGGCTACTCTTACGATAGAACCCGGCGTTGTCATCAAATTTCATAATGACGCCGGCCTAAAAATTGACGGAAAAATTTTAGCGCAAGGGACGGAAAATGACAAAATTGTTTTTACTTCAATAATGGATGACGAATACGGCGGAGATACAAACGGAGCCGATGCGACAACAACTTTGCCTTATCCGGGAAGCTGGTTTGGCGTCGTAGTAAGCGAAACAGCTCCGGCTGGTTCAATTTTTGATTATGCTATTTTAAGATACGCAGGAAAATATTATACCGGACAAACGCAGGAACGCGCCTTGCTTGCGTCAAAAGGTTCGGTTATTACGGTTTCAAACTCTATTTTTGAATATTCAAAAGTTTACGGGCTTAAGCTTGCCGGTTCAAATTCGCTTGTGAAAAATAATATATTCAGGAATAACAATACAGCTGGCATCACTTCGCCTAAGGCCGCGCTCTACGCAGGTTCGTGCTTGCCGACCATATCCGGAAATTTGTTTGAAAAAAATAATGCGGGAATTTATCTGGCTGACGCGCCGGGAATAGTGAGCGGCAATACTTTTACGAATAATGCCGGTGATGCGATTTTATCCTTCGCTTCCGTGGGAGAATTCACGAATAACACGGCTTCCGGAAATTTAAGAAACAGCGTCAGCATTTTTGGAAACATTACCGAACCCGGAGAAAATCTTTTTTTGAAGGCCGACAATCTTGCTTATTATTTTATGCCGGGAGAAAATATTCAGGTTTCAACTTCTTCGTCTTTGACCATTGAAAAGGGAGCCGTTGTAAAAAGCGATGGAAAACCGCTTTGGGTTTATGGAAATCTTGTTATTGCGGGAGAAAATTCCGGAGATGTTATTTTCACTTCGTTTTATGACGATACCGCGGCTGGCGATTCAAACGCGGATATGGCACTAAGTTCAGCCGCTCCGGGGCAATTTGCCGGAATTGAAATTAAGACGGGCGCTTTTCTTCGGGCCAAGGGCTTTGAAATGCGATATTCCGGACACGGGAATTTTGAGGGCGGTAATTCCGCCGGTATGGAAATTTTGGGCGGAGTAGCCGATATTTCAAACGCGGTTTTTAGCCAGAATTACGCTCATGGAATTTTTGCCCAAAATTCACCCTCGCTTAAAATTTCAAACACCAGCTTTAAAAATCACACTATAACCTCGCCATACGGAGTGAAAGCCGCTTTGGCTGTTTATAGCACCATCGCTACGTTTTCAAACATTACTTTTGAAAATAACTTGATTGGTGTGATAGGGAATTCCGAATCGGTTTTTACAATAGACCCATTGGATTCTATAATTTGGACGAATAATACGGAAAATATGTTGCCCGTGGATTTATTTTGACGGGCAAGAAATCATTTTCCGCTCGTGTTCCTCTCGTACATTTTGCTTTTTTTCTTCAATAAGGCTTTTTTACGGCGCTGGACATTTTGTTTCGGCTTGCTAATATTTTTGCAGATTGACAATTTCAATTCAAAAGGAGAGGAGGGGTTATGAAGATTTCGGAATATGCGGATTTTCAGGAAGCGGTTCTTTCTTTTCAGCCGTTGGACAAAGAATTTATAAGTGTTCGCCATGAACTCGATCCTACGGAAGAAATAAGACCGCATTATCATCCTAAAGCCACGGAGTGGATTATTGTTTGCGAAGGCACTTTTGATGTTCAAATCGGGGACGAAGCGCTTACCTTTTATAGCGTTTCGCCCGGCGAGTTTTTGGTGATAGAAATTCCAAAAAAAGAGCCGCATACTTTTTACGCGCAAAAAAAGACGAAATATCATGTATATCGGGAAAGGAAGGACAGAATAATTTACTGCAAATAAAAAACAAGGAGGATCTTTGGGTGATAAAAACGGTTATAGGCGTCAAAAAATTGCCATTAACTTCCAATGTATGCAAGCAGGCTGTAAGAGAGGTCATTAATCTTAACCGGGCAAGCGTTGCCCATGTGGAAGTGCAGCCGGGAGATGCATCTCTTTTGCACAGACATAAAATCTTTACTCAGCTCTATTACATTTTGGAAGGCAGGGGCAGGATGTATGTTGGCGGACGCGGTGATTTTCCGGTGGCTAAAGACACTTTGATTTGGATAGCTCCGGGAAGGCCGCACAAATTGGAAAATACGGGCAGAAAGATTTTAAGCCATTTGGTCATCTCTATTCCCCCATTCAGTCAAACCGATGTGGAGGTAATTGATGAGCAATAAATCGTACGTCGGAAAAAGAAAAAAGGGAGGTTTTTCTGTTGCCAAAGACGGCGCTTTTATTTCTGAATTTGAATGGCCTGGCAATTCTAAGATTCGGAAAACAAGCACCACCTGCGGTCGTCTCAATCCAGGGCAAAAAGCAAAGCTTCATCGCCATGAGGTTTCCGAAGAAATGTGTTATGTGCTATCAGGTCATGGCGAGATAAAGGTGGGTGAGATTGTAGAAAAAATAGGAAAAGGTGATGTTGTCTGCATACCCGCCCGCGCTGCTCACTCGCTTAAAAACATCAGTCAAAAGAAACTTTTGAAAGTTTTAGCTTTTTATTCTCCCATGTGTACGGACGGCAGCACTACTTTTCTTGAATAGCTGAACTGTTTTAGGGTATTGACAGATTTTTATGGGTAAGTATAATAATTTTAGAATCTTAAAAAAGAAGGGAGGTGAAAAACATACTGTAAAGCGTAAGCGGCTGCAGGTCCCCGGCGGTGTTTAAATAACACTTTTCACCCATCCGGGCTGGTGTTGCCGAACCCATTTTTTGGGAGGACATTTATTATGTGTCGTTACCAAGGGCCCTTAGACTATGGCTAGCGTTTTGATTCTAGCGTCTCTTCTTTTTATGTTTTTGTGATGATGCGAGTACTCTCGCGGCGGGGTGTCCGGATTTTTCCTGGGCACCCCCTTTTTTTATTTGTTTTGGGTTTTTAAAAAGCGTAAAATTCAGAATATAGAAACAAAAGATAAAAATGAAGCATAAATTTATTTTTGGTTTTATCGCGTTTATTTTAATTTCCGCCGCTGGGGGCGCGGCTGTGCTTGTTAATCATTACAAAAAAGCAAGAATCGGGGCTTCGGAGGACGGCGGCGTCGCGCAAAATATTCAAGTTTCAAAACCATGGGTGGAAGTGTTAAAGCCGAACGTTTACGCGTCTGTTGAAAGCGGCGAAAAAAAATCTTTGCAGACCGGAGATGAAATTGATTCCGGCTATACCGTAGAGACCGACACATGGGGTTTGGCGAACATTTATTTTCCGGATGGCTCGGTGGCGCGCCTTGATTCCGGAACGCAGATTTTTTTGGAAGAAGGCGAATACAGCGATTCAGACCAAAGTCTGAAAGTAAAAATATCTTTAAGCGCCGGCAGGGTGTGGTCTAAAATAATAGAACTTGCCACACCCGATTCGCTTTGGGAAGTGAAAACAACGAATGCGGTTGCCACTGTGCGCGGCACCGCTTTCGGTTTTGAACACATAGACGGAAAATCCAGCGTCGTCGGTTCTGAAAATCAGGTGGAGCTGGCGCCGATTGACCCGGACACGAAAGAAATTTTAACCGACAAAAAAGTAATTATTTCGCCGAATAAAATAGTTGAATTGAAAAGGCAGGATTTGGGAGAAATTAAATCAGGCAAAATCGCCATCGCGGATAAAGTGAAAGAAGCAGGGCCTGAAGTTTTGGAAAAGGAATGGGTAAAACGCGCCGCGGCGTCCGATGTCGTTTTAAACGAAAAAATTAAAGAAATAAAACAAAGGGTGGAAGAAAACAGAGGCGAGGATATAAATAAGGAAGAATTGAAAAAAGAAATCAAGCAGGAAATTCGCAATGAAATCAAAAAAGACGCGATAAAACCTTTTATTCAGGAAATAGAAAAGAGGAGGATTGAGAAAGAAGAGTCAAAGCAAAAGTCAAAAGATAATATTTTGGAAAATAAAAATATTCAGAGCGAAGAGAAAAAAATTTTAAAACCTCAAACCGAAGGCGGGCAAGCGGGAACGGGCGCTGGAAACCAGGGAACAAAAGAATCTTTAAAGCCGATTAAATTATTGGTAAGACCCGCGGATTTTTCCGGTGAAATAAAAGAAGGAGAGAGAATAACTTTTCAGGCGGTGCTTATCATGGCCGACAATTCGGAAAAAATCGTTACCGAAGGCGTAAAGTGGCAAGTTCTTGGGCAAATGGGAAAAATGGAGCGGCCCGGGGTTTTTTATGCCGAGCTTGATTCGACGATTTCCGAGTTTGGGGAAGCGTCAGGCGCGGTAATAGCGGTTTGGGAAAGCGAAGACGGAACTGTAAATTTTTTGGCAAAAACGAAAATTTTTAAAGTGAGAGCCCGCGTTGAAGAAACAACTGACACCCGCGGATAATATGAAATCTAAAATATACTATTTTATTATTGCCTCGCTTGCCGGCGTTTTGGTTTGTTTTTCTTTTTATTTCGGGATTTTTTCCGGACTTGAAGTTTTTTTTGAAGATTTGTTTTTCGCGCCGAAGCCGGTGAGCGGAGATTTTGTGATTGTTTCGATTGACGACGAGTCTTTGTCGCGTATCGGTCAGTGGCCGTGGCCGCGCGAGGTTTTTGCAAAAGCTCTTCTGGAGATGGAAAAAAATACCCCGCTTGCCGCAGGGATGGACATTGTTTTTTCGGAACTTTCTTCAAATGGAGCTGAAGACGACGAAAAGCTGGCGTCTGCTTTGGGAAAAATTTCTTATCCCGTTGTCTTGGCAAGCGAAGCGCAAAATATTTTTTTAAGCCAGGACGGGACAATTACGGCTTCGGAATTTATAAAACCGCTGGATAGTTTTACAAATGAAAAAAACGTAAGTTTGGGGCATGTGAATTTGATTTTAGACAGAGATAATGTGGCGAGAAAAATCCCTTTTTTGATTTCTGAAAAAAGTCCCGAAGGAATCGAATCCCAGATGCCGTTTGCTTATGAAATTGTTAAAAAAACCGGGAAAAATATCAGCAGTGAGCGGACGCTTGAAGGCGTAAACCGCATTGTTTATTCATCTTTGCCCGGAACGATAAAAAGAATTCCTTTTTGGCGTGTTTTGGAAGGGCAGGTTTCGGGCGAATTGAAAGACAAAATTGTTTTCATTGGCGCGACGGCGCCGGATCTTCATGACGATAAACCTGTTCCGAATGCCAGGGGAAAAACGATGGCGGGTGTTGAAATACAAGCAAATGTCGCGAACATGCTTATTTTCGGTTATCGTTTGGTTCCGCTTGGCAAGTTCTATTCCTTTTTGTGGATTTTTATCAGCGCGCTGTTTCCGGTTATTTTTATTTTGTTGTTCAGGCGTTTTCTTTCCGCGCTGTCCGGTGTTTTGATTTTGGGAATTTTATATATTATTTTTTGCGCGGTCCTTTTTGACCTTGGAGTAAGCGCCAGCGTTTTGCACATAAGTTTGTCGTGGCTTCTTTCTTCCGCGGGACTTTTCGGATTCAGACATTTTTCCGGAGAAAAAGACAAACTTCAGCTTAAGCGGATTTTTTCCAAATATGTTTCCGCCGGAGTTTTGGAAGAAATTTTAAGCAATCCGAAAAAGGTCGCGCTTGGCGGAGAAGAAAAAGAAATTACGGTTTTGTTTTCCGACATAAGGGGATTTACTTCCATTTCGGAAAAAACTCCGCCGAAAGAACTTGTTAGAATTTTAAATAAATATTTTTCGGCGATGACGGAAGAAATTTTGAAACAGGGCGGAGTTTTGGATAAATATATAGGCGATGCGATAATGGCTTTTTGGGGAGCTCCTTTGGAAGAGCCGGACCAGGCGGATAACGCTTTGAGAGCGTCAAAAAACATGATGAAAAGGCTGAAAATTCTAAATGAGGAGTTTAAGGCCGCCGGAGACCCGGAAATAAACATAGGAATAGGGCTTTGTTCGGGCATGGCGGTGGTGGGAAACGTAGGTTCGGAAGAAAGGTTTGATTATACGGCGATAGGTGATACGGTGAACGCGGCTTCGCGGCTTGAAGGGCTTACGAAAGAATATCAAGTAAAAATAATTTTGAGCGAAAGCGTGAAAGCTAAGGCAAAAAACGATTATGATTTTAAATACCTCGGAGCGGCGGCGGTAAAAGGGAAAGACGAGCCGATAAAAATTTACACCGTCATTTAAATATCCACATTTTTCGCCGCCTCCGCTGTCTTATGTTTTTAAAATCGGATATAATCATTTTATTATGACTACAACAAAAAGGGATTATTTATATGCGATTATCGCCGGCGTCGCCGCGGCTTTTTTTATTTTTCCGTCTCTTAAAAATATCAAAATAGGGGGCGGGACAGCGATGTATTTTTTGCCGGTTGTTCTGCCTGTCTTGTGGATTATCGGTTTGGCTTTCGGTAAATTGATAAGCCGGTTTGTTTCGTTCGGCTATCAGTTCGCGAAATTCGTCATTGTCGGTTTTTTGAATACCGCGATTGATTTTGGCGTGTTAAATTTTTTGAGTGCCATAACCGGGCTCACCGGCGGGTTTCTTCTCGGAGGCGTAAACGTTCCCGGATTTATTCTTGCCGCCACAAACAGTTATTTCTGGAATAAGTTTTGGGTTTTCAGCCATAAGCGGTTGCCGGGAGAAAAAATCGATTACAGCGATTTTGCCAGTTTTGTGTTCGTTGTTTTGTTCGGAGTTATTGTAAACGGAGGCATAGTAATTTTGATGACGACTTACATTTCTCCGCTTTTTAATCTTTCTCCGGAAAGATGGCTGAATATCGCGAAAGTTATTGCCACAGCCTTCTCTCTTATTTGGAATTTTATCGGCTTTAAGTTGATAGTATTCGGCAAAAAATAGAGTTGACAAAGTAAGAAGTTTGTCGGGAAGATAGACGAAAGCATAATGAAGAGAAACTTTTAAAGCTTGAAGGTCGTTTCAATAGATGAAGGAACGTCGCTATAAAATAAGGCGACGCTCACAAAAACCCCGCGAATAGGCGGGGTTTTTGTGTTGTTTTGAGTAAAAAAAGAGCCCAGCACCTTTATTGGCAAAAGCCTAAAAGGTGCTGGGCGAGTCAGCAGCCGCATTCGCTGCCGCAGTTCATGGCCAAAGTTCCATGGATTATCAGCCTGTCTCTCATGTTTGTAAGCCTCCTTTCTTAGGATAGAGCAACTCTGTTTGTATTATATTACAAAATTTTGTTAAAACAAGCGGCGGGCTTTTTTTGTTGCCGTTTTTAATTTAATATAAAAACAATGACCCAAGCGCTTTATCGTAAATACAGACCGAAAAAATTCAGCGAAGTTCAAGGGCAGGAACATATCGTAAAAGTTCTTGAAGCGTCGGTAAAATCGGGACGCATTTCTCACGCCTATCTTTTCTCCGGCCCGCGCGGCACCGGCAAAACCAGTGTGGCGCGAATTCTTGCTTCGGAAATCGGATGCCACGAGTATGACCTTTTTGAAATGGACGCGGCGTCATCGCGCGGCATAGACGAAATTCGCAGCCTTCGCGAAGGCGTGCATGTTATGCCGCTGAAAGGAAAATGCAAAGTATATATAGTGGACGAAGTTCACATGCTTACAAAAGAAGCGTTTAACGCGCTTCTAAAAACACTTGAAGAACCGCCGGCTCACGCTATTTTTATGCTTGCCACGACCGAGCCCGAAAAACTTCCCGACACAATTGTTTCCCGCTGCCAGCATTTTTCGTTTAAAAAAATACCGGAAGATATTTTAGCCGAGTCCGTTTTAAAAGTCGCCAAAAAAGAAGGGTTTGAGATGGACGAGGAATCCGCAGGGCTTGTGGCGCTTTTTTCGGACGGTTCTTTCCGCGACAGCCAGGTGATGCTTGATCAGCTTTTAAGTATTGCCGATAAAAACAAAGATAAGAAAATAAGCGGCCGGGAAGCGCGGGAGATACTCTCGGCTCCTTCAAAAGACCTTATCCGCGATTTTGTTTTGGCGGTTTTGGATGCCGATACCGATAAAGGTTTTTCGGTTCTGCAAAAAATCGTTGAAAAGGGAATGGCGGTGCAGCTTTTTTTGAAATTTGTTTTAAGGGATATCCGCGCCATCTTGATGCTCAAGCTTTCTCCAAAAAGCGAAGAGCTTCTTCTGAAAATTTTGGGCAAAGATGAAATGGAATTTTTGAAATCTAAAAAAGACACTTTAAGCGTGAAAGATCTGGGCTTTACCTTATTCCTGCTTTTGGACGCTTATGACAAAACCAACCGCGCTTATTTGCCCCAGCTTCCTCTTGAATTGACTCTTGCAAAAATTCAGCTAAGGAAGCAGGGAGGGGTTGACGCTCGTTAATTTTTGTATAGAAACCGATTTTTTCTTGCTGTTTTTGCCGAAGGGGCGTTATAATTTTGGCAAGATTTTTCTTTGACAAAACTATTTTTGAAAGGAGATGTTGCTATTATGATGATTGGTTTTTGTCAGAAAAAGAATCGAAATATTCCGGACAGAAAAGTTGAACATTATTGTTTTCCCTCGGGTTGTATCCAGCTTGTCATGAAGGCGACAAATCCTAAAGAACGAATAATCAAAAGGAATTTGCGGGACAATGGTAAGAATGGAAACGGGAATAGGAATGGCAAAAACGGATGCAGATGATTTTATTTTTGCGAGAAAGGAGGGGTAGAAAATGGCGGAAGGAATTCCTTGCGTTTGTGTCGGTTGTCTGATGGCTGAAAAAGATGATTGCGACGAAGGAAAATTTGGCCTTTCTTTTAAAAACTGTACTAACGGCAAAGTGATTGAATGTGATCTGCGCATTCCCTTGCCGGAAGAAAAAGGAGCTTAGCTAGTTTAGATGAAAAACAAAAAACAAAAGTCTTTCACGGCGTTCTTGCCATGAAAGACTTTTTCGTTTTTAATTAGAAGGAAGGGGAAAAATAATAATAAAAACTAATTTGACCCTAAACCTGCGGGGTCGTCTAGCGGTAGGACATCGCCCTTTGGAGGCGAGTACCTTGGTTCGAATCCAAGCCCCGCAGGTTTGCGGTCAAATTGTCGCGGGATCGCCTGCCTGCCGGCAGGCAGGTCTAGCGGTAGGACATCGCCCTTTGGAGGCGAGTATCTTGGTTCGAATCCAAGTTCGATTTCTTTTCTGTAAATCGAATTGGCAAATAAAACATGAAAAATAATATCATTTTTAGAAAAGCAGAAATAAAAGATTTAAAAGACATCCTCAAATTAAATTTTGAATTATTCAAGAAAGAGCATAAAAAATTTGATAAGAGTTTGAATTTGGAATGGACATACAAAAATGGAAGAAAATATTTTAAGGATCGCGTTACTAAAAAAGATGGTTTTGTGGAAGTTGTAAAAAACAATGATAAAACAGTCGGCTATCTGTGCGGCGGTATTTCAGAATTCTTGCCCTATCGAAAAAGGGCCAGATATGCAGAATTGGAAAATATGTTTATAGCAAAAGAATTCAGAGGAAAGAATTTGGGCGCCAAATTAACAAAAGATTTTATAAATTGGTGCAAGAAAAGTAAAATTGATTATATCTCCGTAAGAGCTTCTAGCCTAAATAAACCGGCATTGGGATTTTATAGAATTTTAGGGTTCAAAGACTACGATACTATTTTAGAAATGAGATTGCTGAAAAGAAAAATTAAATAAATGACCTATCGTGGGTTCGAACCGAATTTGAAAAATTAAAGCGAGTATTTTCAATGATTTCTCAGAAAAAGTTCAAATAGGCTCTCTCCGCCAATTAGGAATTTTAGGGGGCTGTAGTCAGAAACTTTTGTCGGGCGCAAAGGCTTATATAGGAAAAGAGAAATCTCAAAACTTATGCCATGAGTCAATCAAACGCCAATAACTTCGCGGAAAAGTTTTCAAAAAATACCATAATCAAGCTCTTCGCATGCGTCGGGCTTGCCGTTTTTTGGGTGGTGTTTCTTTGGAATTTTTGGGATAGGGAAGTATATGCTTTGGGCATCAACGCCCTTGTTTTTTTTGCGTTATTCCTCGGATTTTTTATTTGGGTCCTTTTTGAAAAAGGCAGATGCTTGAAGAAGGATACTCTTTGGATTGTCCCGTTATCGTTGATGATTGTCAGCTTTTTTTTGTATGATAATCCGTTTGTGAAAGTTGTGACATTGCTTGTCGGCCCTGTTTCTTTTTTCGTTTTTTATAACTATTCCTTTTTGAAAGACAGGAGGGAAAAATCGTGGAATTTATCTTTCGCGCTGAGTTTGTTTATTGGACGCCTAGTGGCAATTTTCGGCAATATCGGCAAGTCGGCTATTTTGTATTTAGAGTTTATAATCCCGGCAAACGAGAAATATAAAAAGATTATTGCCAGAATACTTATAGGGTTTGTTTTTTTTGTGATCATCTCGCTTGCCGTTTTGATCCCCTTGCTGTCTTCGGCAGATGCGGTTTTTGCTCACTCCGTCAAAGCGGTTTATGATTGGGCAACAAAAATCATATCGCTACCGTTTGCGAAAAAGCTGTTTTTTGCAGCCATTCTTTCCGTAATTTTTTTAGCAGCGGTGATTACATGGGAAAAGGAATTTGATTATAACAAAAAAGAAAAAGAAACTTTTCCAATAGATTCCATTATTGCCGGTATTGTGCTTGGAGGCATCCTGATAGTGTATTTGCTTTTTTTGTGGATACAAATCGGTCATTTATGGGTCGGTTCATTGCCGTTTGATTTTAAAACTACTGAAAATTTGGTAAAAAGCGGTTTTTGGCAGCTGTTGGTTTTGACGTTTCTTAATATTTTTATTTACTTTTTCATCTATAAAAAGACTTCATTGTTTGTGCAGAAAATTTTACTTGCATTTACCGCGGCTTCATTATTGCTTCTTGTTTCAGCGGGATACCGCATGGGTCTATATGTGATTTTTTACGGATTTAGTTATGAGAAATTTTTTGCCTCATATACGGTATTATTTTGCGCGTTGCTTTTTTTCTGGCTATTATTGAGATTAGTTGTTGATAAAAAAACAGATATTCTTAAAACGGCGGTTGTTCTGTTTATTTGGATGTACGGGGTGATGACGGTTTTCCCCGTAGAACAGTTTATTTTTCGTTCAAACATAGCGCTCTCGCATCGTGAAGATTCGCGCATTAAACTCTCGGAACTTTCCATGCTTTCGCCGGATGTGCTGGGATTGGTAAAAAGATATGAAGCGGCGGGTGTTTTGAAAAAAGAAACGTTTGATTGGACGCCTTGGATAGAAAGCCAGGAGAAAAAAGTTGCTGATAAAAAGTGGTACGAGCGCAATGCGATGAACCTGCTTTATCTGGCAAATAAAACTGAAACAGAAAATAATTTGGTCGGCGGCGACAAAGACGTTTACGGCTGTATCGGTTCTGCCGGCTACTCGTGGTGTGAAGCAAAACAAAAATGTATCAGAAGTTGGGAAGAATATTGTACGATAACAACGCCAAAGAAAGTTGTTTTCGCTTGCGACGGCTCAAAAACAATCACTGCCACGTTTTATATTGGCGACGATAAATTTGTTGATTTGGAATTAAGCGATGGCAAAAAACTTTCCGTGCCGCGTGCCATATCCGCTTCCGGCGCGCGATACACTAAAGCCGACGAGACTTTTGTTTTTTGGAACAAAGGAGATACGGCGTTCATAACCGAGGGCGCGGATAGCGTTGAAACTTATTCAAACTGCAATCTTCAATAAGATAAAAAAATGCGTTTTATTTTAACACGCTCCACATATTAGGATCCGCGCTGCCGTCAAACTTGAACACGGCGACTCCGCGGACTCCGAGTTTGCGCGCGAGCGCGACTTTTTCTGCGATGGCTTGAGTATCGCTCCACGATAAAAAGTTGAAAGGCTGACTGGTATTTACCTGTGAGCCTGTGTTTTGCGCGACGGAAGAAGACGCGATTTCCTGCTGTGTCTGGGTTAATTCGTTTCCGGCGGGAGCAATCGCTTCAAGAACTTTTGGATCGTATGTAAATCCGAGTTCATTGGCGCTGGTGCGAGTTGGCGTAATGCCGAGCTGGCTGGCAATATCAGTGGCGTAGCGCGGATTAAACGGCCAAAGCAATTTATATTGATAACTGCCGTCGGTTTTGGGCGTTATCGTGTATTCGTAGCCGTACGTGGGAATGCCTATTATTATTTTATTTTTTGAAATTTTTTGGCTTGCGAGATTAACCAAAGTTTCCACCCATGCCGGGTCCGCAACCGGCGCGTATGGTGCTTTGCGGGCTGAATTCAAAAGTACATCTATTGTCCCTTGGTCGTAAGCCATTATTTCCACGCGGTCGCAGTATTTGTTTATTGCCGCGTAATCGTTGGCATAATCCATTGCGTCATCGGGGATAGTCGCGCCCGGGCTGTAGCGGTGGCTAAGCGGCATACGGGCTTCAATAGTGCAATAAACCCATTTGTTGCCCATTCGCTGATATAATCCCTTGAGGAAAGTTGAAAAATAATCTATTGTTTCGTGTTTTTTCGCTTCAAAATCTATATCAATGCCGTCAAAACCGTTTTGTTTGACCGTGTTCGCTATTTCGTCTTCAAGAGCGATGCGGCTTGTGGTGTTGCTTAATATTTTGTGTATCGCGTTGCCGTCTCCCCACATTACCGTTGGCACGACTCTAGTTTTATTTTTCTTTGCCTCGGCAACAAAGCTGGTCCAGGGTTCTTGTCCGAGTTTCGCGGTGTCGGCCAAAGTGCCGTTGCTTTTTACCGTGTAGCCAAAAGGCATTACGCTTGTGAGTTGCGTGATGTGCTCAAGAGTTTCGCGAGTGCCCGTGGCTGAACGCCAATATGGCACCCAGCCTGAAAATTCAAATGTTGGACTTTTTGTGGTTGCGGTGCTTGAGGAGCCTGAGAGAGCGGCACGGGTTTTTGGCCCGTAAACTCCATAACCCGAGGCTTTTGTTCCCGAGCAAATAATATTTTGTTCGCATTGGAATTTTTTAAGCGCGGCTTCCGTAAGAGAACCGAAGTATCCGGTATTTTTTCCCGAAGCAAGATATCCTTTTTCAATAAGTTTATTTTGCAAAGCGCGCACGTCTTCGCCCGAGAGTCCGAAAGAAAGTGAGCGTTCAGCCGCCATGGCGCCAAGGGGCAAGATGAAAAATATCCCAAAAAACAAAAATAGGGTTAAAGCAAGTTTTTTTCTCATAAACATATATTAACAGACGCGAAAGGATTTCAGAAGTTCCAAAACGGAATAAGTTTTCGGCGCGAAATTTTTGTTTGCGTATTTTTTTAGGAAGAGCGATAATAACTGAACCTTTATCCGTTTAAAAAATATTTTACGATTTATGCCTCGCAGTAAAACAACCGGAGAAAAATCGCTTGCGCTTCACAAAAAAAATGTCGGAAAATTTTGCGTTGCCAGTAAAGTGCCTCTTGATAATGCCGATGATTTGAGCGTCGTTTACACTCCCGGAGTGGGAACAGTAAGCTCTTTTTTGTCGAAAAATAAAAACAAGGCGCGCGAATACACGATGAAAGGGAATAGTGTTGCCGTAGTTTCCGACGGCTCGGCCGTGCTCGGTCTCGGAAATATCGGTCCTGAAGCAGCTTTGCCTGTAATGGAAGGCAAATGTCTTATTTTTAAAAAATTTGCCGACATAGATGCCGTGCCCATAGTGCTTTCCACTCAAAACACGGAAGAAATTATCAGCGCGGTAAAAGCCATCTCTCCGACATTCGGCGGCATAAACCTTGAAGATATTTCCGCCCCTCGATGTTTTGAGATAGAGGAGCGGCTTAAAACGGAGCTTGATATTCCTGTGATGCATGATGATCAGCATGGCACGGCGATTGTTATTTTAGCAGGTCTTATAAACGCCTTAAAAGTTGTTAAAAAGAAAATTTCGGATGTAAAAATTGTAGTAAGCGGCGCGGGAGCGGCCGGGGTGGCGGCGGTTAAAATGATTTTAGGAGAAGGCGCTAAAAATATTTTGGTTTTGGACAGCAAAGGAATTATTCATAAAAATAGGGAAGGGTTAAATGGGGAAAAAATAAAAATTGCGGAAACTACGAACAGCAATAATTGTTCCGGAAATCTTTCCGACGCGCTAGAAGGAGCGGATGTTTTTATCGGCGTTTCCGCAGCCGGAATTTTGACGCAAGAAATGGTTCGTAAAATGGCGAAAAATCCGGTGATTTTCGCCTTGGCGAATCCTGTCCCTGAGATCATGCCCGATTTGGCGCTTAAAGCGGGGGCAAAAATAGTCGCCACCGGAAGAAGCGATTTTCCCAACCAGCTGAATAACGCTTTGGTCTTTCCCGGAGTTTTCCGCGGAGCGATTGATAATAAAATTTCTAAAATTACGGATGAGATGAAAAGAAAAGCCGCCCGCGCTTTGGCGAAGCTGGTTTCAAAGCCGAATTCAAAACTTCTTGTGCCGAAAGTTTTTGACAAAAGAGTGGTTAAGACTGTTTCCCGAGCTATCAGATAAACAGCGAAATTTTTAGAAAAAGAAATCCCCCGATTTCGTAAAACGAAATCGGGGGATTGGCTTTATGCGTGGGAGTGCGATGAAATAGAAACTACTTTGCCGGGGATTTTTTTACTGTCTTTTCCCTCCTCTGTGCGGTTGAACAATAATTTTTGCAGAATTTCGTTATGTAAATCTTCTTCAACAAAAAACAAGGGATATTCCATCGGGCGGGTTTGGATGAACATGCTCTTTGCCAGCGATAAAGCTGTTACGCAATAACCGACCGTGATGGTGTTTTCCTCTATGTCCGCGATTTCTTGGACGGAAAGAAGAACTGTTTCGCGTTTTTCTCCCAGTTCGATTTTAAGGAAGGCTGCCAGTTCAATTGATTCTTCTTCCGATTCGTGTTTGTCTTTCTCTCTGCTTCTGAAAGAAAGTTCACACCTTCGTATTCCGGACCATAATATGTTCAGGTTTTCGTCGCTAAGCCCCAATGCCTCTCTATATTCTTTTGAATGGTTTAAAATTATGTCCCGATTTTCTTGCAGTCTTTTCTTCATTCTGCAAACCATCTTTTGAATATCGTCTTTATATCCGGGCATAACCCCTCCTTATTCAAGATTCAAGTTTCAAATTTCTGTTCTTTTTCTTTTTAACTTTTCTTCCGTCAGAAGTCAATTTTTTGTTTTAGGCGGCAAAATAAAAACCCTTCCTTCGGTCTATGTATCCGAAGAAAGGGTTTTCGGGAAAAAAAAGAGCATGAACATTATTAAATTAGCATTTTTGCCAGCTTTGTCAACAAGGTAAAATTCAATTTTATTCACAGCCTCTTGTTGTGGATTTTATTTCATTTTTGGGGCATAATAGAGATATTCATATGTTTATGCCACTTTTTTCTCAATCTCAGACTTCTTTCTCTTATTGGCTGCCCAGAGTGCTCACCATGCTATTCGTGATTTTTATGGGTTTTGTGGCTAACGCGGAAATAGACAGCAAATATGAATATCCGGATGTGCTTACCGCTTCGGCTCTTCATTATATTCCTACTGCCATAGTCGCTATTGCCGGCGCCATTGCCTGGAGAAAAGAGAAGCTGGGGGCATTCGCGATGGTTTTTCTCGGGCTGCTCTATATTGCTTTGGGCTGGGGTTCTCAATCAATCTGGGCTTTTTTGGCGGTGTCCGGACCTTTATTTTTAATAGGAGCGATTTTTTTGCGGAACGATTTGGAAAATAAAAAGAAGTTAATTTCGTAAATTTTTAAGCAACTTTAAAATAGTGTTTTTTATCTCGCTAAAGCCGCGGGATATTTTTATTTTCACGATTTTTGGTACAATATGGGCATGGATGATAAAAAACATTTTATATGCCCTGTCTGTGGCGTGCTTTCGGACGAGCCCGGTGTTTGTAAAACCGGCGGCTGCGAGAGGGAAAATATGCCTTTGAAAGAATGCCGTTGCGGAAACGGAGAAGAGCATAAAAAAGCCGTTGCTAAAGGCGGATGCGATTGCGGCGATTCAGGCTGTTGTTCTTGCTGCGGATAAAATTTGACGAGATGCCGATCAAAATAAGCAGAAGCAAAATAGATTTATTTTTGGAATGTCCGAAGTGTTTTTATTTGGACAAAGTTTTAGGCGTGCCGAGACCTCCCGGTTTTCCTTTCACTTTAAATTCCGCGGTTGATAACCTTTTGAAAAAAGAATTTGATATCCATCGTGCCAAGGGCGAACCGCATCCGCTTATGAAAACTTACGGCATAGATGCCGTTCCTTTTAAACACGAAAAGATAGAAGAGTGGCGCGACGCGAGAACTCGCGGAATAAGATTTTTGCACGAGCCGACGGATATTTTAGTCGGAGGCGGAATAGACGACATGTGGGTTAATTCAAAAGGCGAACTCCATGTGGTTGATTATAAAGCCACGGCGAAAGCCGGTAGGGTGAATTTGGATGCCGAGTGGCAGATAGGTTACAAAAGGCAGGTGGAAGTGTATCAATGGCTGTTTAGAAAGAACGGATTCAAAGTAAGCGACGTCGCTTATTTCGTATATGTGAACGGCAAACGCGACGCGGCGGCTTTTGACGCCCGTTTGGAATTTGACATTGACATAATTCCATACAAGGGCAATGATGATTGGATAGAAAAAGTGCTGTTTGAAATTAGAAAAACATTGGATGGAGATGATGTTCCGAAAGAGTCTAAAAATTGCGAGTATTGCGCTTATCGCAACGCCGTTAATGAGGCGGAAATGTAGGAGGTAAAAGATGAGAAAGGAAAAGAAGGGGGAGGGGAAAAGGCCTGATGAAGTTGGAGAGATACTGCTGGAAGACGGGGAAAAAAGGATATTGCGGTTTTCTGCCGAATCAGCCGATTTTATCAGAAAACTGGCGGCAGAAAGGAAAGTTGACTCGATCTATCTTTTGACAAAACTTGGCAGATTCGTGGACAAGGAGGGGTACAAAGGAGAATATGTCATGGGCGCGACGATTAAAATATGCCTTTTATAAAAATATAAATTTTGACGGCGCCAAAGGTCCTGCTTAAAAGCCGGGCCTTTTCTTTTTTGTCCTTTTTTTGATTATAAAAAGTTTGGCGCAGGGATTGGTCTGTGCTATGTTTTTTGTATTAAGATGATTGAATTTAAAATACTTAAAAAATCCAAGAAATCGCGCGCCCGGCTGGGAATTTTAAAAACTCCGCACGGAGAAATAGAAACTCCGGCGCTTGTGACGGTTGCCACGCAGGCGAGCGTAAAAACTTTGACGAGCGAAGAAGCCGAAAGGGCCGGCAGCCAGCTTTTGATTGCCAATACTTTTCATCTGCATTTGAAACCGGGAGAAAAAATCATAAAATCTTCCGGCGGAATTCACGAATTTATGAATTGGCAAAAGCCGCTTATGACAGATTCGGGGGGATTTCAGGTTTTTAGTCTGGGGTTTGGCAGAGATTTGGGAGTGGGAAAAATACTTAAATATTTCAGCGGGGAAGAAAAGAAAGATATTGTTTTAAAAAACAGACAGCCGTCGTCGGTAAAAATAACGGATGACGGCGTAAAGTTTCGTTCGCCGATAGACGGCAAAGAATTTTTTTTGGGACCGAAAGAATCAATAAAAATACAGGAACAAATCGGGGCCGATATTATTTTCGCCTTTGATGAATGCACGCCGCCGCTGTCAAATTTTGAATACGCTAAAAAATCGCTGGAGCGGACGCATAAATGGGCGGAAGTCTGCTTGTCTAACCACAAAACCAGACAGGCGCTTTTTGGCATTATCCAGGGATCTCATTTTAAGGAACTCAGGGAAAAGGGCTCTAAATTTATAAATTCTTTAGGTTTTGACGGATATGGGATTGGCGGCGATTTGGGAAAAAGCAAAAGCGACATGAAAACGATTTTAGACTGGATCGTGCCTAACCTTGACGCTCAGAGACCCCGGCATCTTTTGGGTATCGGTCATCTGGAAGATATGATACCGAACATAAAATCTGGCATGGATACGTTTGACTGCATTACCCCGACTCATTATGCGAGGCACGGAACGGCATTTACGTCGTCGGGCCGTTTGGATATGAGACAGAAAAAATTTTTGAATACGTCAGCCGGCGGAAAAAAACCGCTTGACCCGAAATGCGGCTGCGAGGTTTGCCAAAATTACACCCGCTCTTACATTTCTCATCTTTTGCGCGCGAAAGAAATCACCGCCTTGCGCCTCTTAACTTTCCATAATCTGTATTTTTTCAATAACTATGTCGCGGAAATAAGAGAAAAAATAAAAGCGGGAAAATTGTGAAAAGAAAAAGATATTTTTTAAACGAAGTTTATAGTATAGTATGTGATATAATGAATTTTAACGTTCGGTTTTTTATCGGGTTTAAAACATTATTATTATGAAGCAGAGAAAATTTACGGGTATTCTGGGCATTTGGATAATAGTGCTGGCCTTTTTGGGGCTTTCTTCCACTCTCCACGCGGCGCTTTTGACCATAACCGGTTTGGCGATAGCGCTTTTGTCTTTTAAGCCGCGCGGTATGGTAAAATCAGACAAGGAGCTGATTGAAGATGTTGAAAAGGCGCATGAAGAATTTAAAAAATTCAACGCAAAAAATGCCGATGAAGACGAAAATGAAACAGAACAGGAAAAATAAAATTTATATTCTATGAATTTTATCCGTTCAAGATGGGCGCTTATTTCCATAGCGGCGATTTTTGGCATTTCGGCATACGCCGCGAATTTTTTATTTTCCAAAAAAGACGGTTACGTCGGGGCGGAGCCGGTTGTTTTTTCGCAGAACACGGAAGCTTCCGTTGAAGCGGCGGCGGAAGAATTGCCAAAAATTACTCATATCAAGACCCCGGCGTCTGTTAAGGCGATCTACATGACAAGCTGGGTTGCCGGCACGACGGATTGGCGCGAAAGTCTGGTGGAGTTGATAGATTCAACGGAATTGAATTCCATTGTGATAGACGTCAAAGATTATTCTGGACATCTTTCGTTTGAGCCGACCGACCCTGTTTTGAAAGAAATCGGTTCCGCGGAAAAACGCATTCCCGATGTCAAAGAATTTATAAACGAGCTTCATCAAAAAAATATTTATGTTATTGCCCGCATAAGCGTTTTTCAGGACCCTTTTATGGTAAAGGCAAGACCGGATTTGGCGGTGAAAAAAAATAACGGTTCGGTGTGGAAAGATTATAAAGGAATAACGTGGATAGACCCGGCTTCAAAGGAATACTGGGATTACATAATAAGAATTTCAAAAGAGTGTGAAAAATCCGGATTTGATGAACTGAATTTTGATTACATACGTTTTCCTTCCGACGGCAACATGAAAGATATCTCGTATGATTTTTGGGATGAAAAAACTCCGAAAGCCGAGGTGATGAAAAATTTTTATAAATACTTGTCTGGCGGGCTTAAAGAAATAGACATTACGCTTTCAGCGGATCTTTTTGGAATGACAACTTGGAACGAAGATGATTTGAACATAGGCCAAGTTTTGGGAGACGCGGGACAATATTTTGATTACGTGGCGCCTATGGTTTATCCGTCGCATTATCCCGCGACGTTTCAGGGATATAAAAATCCGGCCGCGCATCCTTATGAAATCGTGTATTCGGCCATGGTTCGCGGTTCGGAAAAACTTCTAGCCGCGAGTACGACCCCGTCAAAACTCCGGCCATGGCTGCAAGACTTTGATTTGGGGGCGGATTATGGAATAACCGAAGTGCGGGCACAAAAAAAGGCGGTTTACGATGCGGGCCTTACAAGCTGGATGCTGTGGGCTCCGTCAAACAAATACACGGAGGGAGCGTTAGATTGATATCTGTCAGTTGAATGTTTATCGGTTATCCACAAGCGTTTTGAGCCAAAATTTTTAAAGCGAGGTATAATTTAATTATGGATGACATCTCTAAGCAGGGTCCGGAAATGGTTTATCCGGAAGCAAATAAGCCGGACAGAAAGAAAAAAATATTGATAATTTCCGCTATAATTGTCGGGATTATTATTTTGTCTGTTTTGGGATATCTTGCATGGAAAAAATGGGGCGTCCAGCCTGTAATTGAACCAATGACTTTAACCGAAAGGCAGGCTAAAGAGCTTGATGATTTAAGAGCGGCGGCCGGCGGCAAAGAACTTACCCAGGAAGAACTTATGGCTCAATCCAACGAACTGGAGCAAGCAAGAGCTGATAAAGAAGACGGAAGTTTTTCCGGAGAAGATATAAATAAACAAGCAGCGGAAATTGACGCTTTGCGGGAAAAATATAAATAAAAATTAAAAAATTTTAAAAAAATAAAAAATATTATTATGCAAACCCTTAAGCAATCTTTTCTTTCAATAGTTATTTCTCTGGTTCTTCTCGCCGGAGTCAATTTGGTTTTTGGCTGGACAGCTCCGTCGGATGAAGGATTTACGATTTCAAATAATGTTCCCACCGGAAACGTGGCAACGCCGATAAATATCGGTTCGACTTCGCAATACAAAACCGGAGCGTTCGGAGTGGGCGGACTTTTAAGGGCTTATGGCCTGCTGCAAGTCTCCGGCGGGATGAAAATTGACGGTTTTCTTTCCTGCGCTTCTTTGAGCACGGATTCAAGCGGTAATGTCACGTGCACCGGCGGCTGTACTCCAAATTGCACTGGCAAAGTATGCGGCAGTGACGGTTGCGGAGGTTCTTGCGGAACTTGTACATCGCCGGCTACTTGCGATGGAAGCGGCCAATGCGTAACGCCTACTTATACGTATAGCTGTACTTCCACTACTTGCGGAACTTGTTCTGAAGCTTGCGGAGGAACACAAACTTGCACGGGCAGTTGCCAAAGAAATGACGGAGTTATTGTTTCTTCCAGCTATTGTCCCGGTGGCACATGCACGTATTCTCAAAGTTGTGGTGGAGGATGCACATGGCAACAATACACGCTTAGTTGTGTTGAAATAACAACATGGGATTATTGTCAATATATTGGGGCTATAATTGGTCAATCATGTGGTACTTCTGGACAAACTTGTTTACGGACTTCCAATTATTGTTCTTATGAACCAGTTACTTATTACGCGGATCGTTTAAGGTGCCAATAAAATAGACTAAAGATTATAAAAAATCCGTCCCGCTTTGGCGAGGGCGGATTTTTTGTTGCCGGAGATTTAAACTTCCAATTTTTACGGCATTGGCGTAAAATTTGGATATTAGAAATTAATTTTTTGCTTTATTTATATTATGAAAATCGCGATAAACGGGTTTGGCAGAATAGGAAGAATTTTTCTCCGCCAAGCCGTCAAAGAAAAAGATATGGAAATAGTCGCCATAAACGATTTGGCTGATAAGGACAATCTTATTTATCTCGCGGAGCGTGATTCCGTTTACGGAAAATTCAAGTTTCCGGATACCGAAATCAAATTTTTAAGCGAAAAAGACCCGTCAAAGCTTCCGTGGAAAGAACTCAGCGTGGATGTTGTTGTTGAAGCAAGCGGAGTTTTTACTTCGTATGAAAAGGCAAAGCCTCATCTGGACGCGGGCGCGAAACGGGTCGTGCTTACAGCTCCCGCTTCAAAAGATGACGAAAATACGGCGACTTTTACTCCCAATATCGGAGAAAAAAACGCCGAAAAATGCGTCATTACTTCAAACGCTTCCTGCACCACGAATTGCGTCGCTCCCGTGGCGGCGATAATGGCGGAAAATCCCGGGATTGAAAAAGCCATATTGAATACGGTGCACGCCTACACGGCAACGCAGAGCATTGTTGACGGCCCGGCGAAAAAAGATTTTACAAGAGGCAGGGCCGGAGCGATAAACGTCGGACCATCCCATACCGGCGCGGCGGCGGCGACGGGAAAAGTTTTGCCCGAATTGGATGGAAAGTTTGACGGGGTGGCGGTGCGGGTGCCCGTTCCGTGCGGCTCGCTTGTGGATTTTACTTTTTTGGCAAAGAAAAAAACTTCGGTTGAAGAAATAAATAATATTTTTCGCGAAGCGGCGAAAAAACCGGAGTGGCAGGGAATTTTAAAGATTTCCGAAGAACCTCTTGTCTCCACGGACATCATTGCCGAGCCGTACGCCTCAATCGTTGATTTGTCGTTTACGCGCGTGGTTGACGGAGACTTGGTGAAAATTTTTTCCTGGTATGACAACGAGTGGGGGTATTGCTCAATGCTTATAAAGCACATTAAAACATTGGAAAAACTTTTATGAAAATTTTTATCTCTTCCGACCATGCCGGTTTTGAATTGAAAGAAAAATTGAAAATTTTTCTGGCGGAGCTCGGGCATGAGGTAAAAGATTTCGGAGCGTTTTCTTTTGATGAAAACGACGACTATCCGGATTTTATAAATCCTCTTGCCGAAGAAATTTCAAGAAGCCCGGAAGAAGCGAAAGGAATAATTCTTGGAGGTTCGGGGCAGGGAGAAGCGATTTGCGCCAACCGTTTCAAAAATGTCCGCGCCGCGGTTTTGCATCATTTTTCAGAAGATATAATAAAATTATCGCGCCGGCATAACGATGCCAATGTTTTATCTTTGGCGGCGCGTTTTTTAAACGAAGATGAAGCGAAAAAAGCGGTGAAATTGTGGCTGGAAACGGATTTCAGCGGCGAAGAACGGCACTCAAGACGGATTAAAAAAATAGATGAGTAATTACAAACCAAAAATAGGGCTGGAGATTCACGCTGAATTAAAGACGCGGACAAAAATGTTTTGTAATTCAGCGAATAATCCGGATGAAAAACATCCGAATATTAATGTTTGTCCGGTTTGCATGGGATACCCCGGAACTTTGCCGGTGATAAACAAAGAGGCGGTAAAAAGCGTTTTGAAGGCAGGTTTGGCTCTTGGGGGCAGACTGGCCGACTATTCGCGTTTTGACCGTAAAAATTATTTCTACCCCGATTTGCCTAAGGGCTATCAGATAAGCCAATACAAGCATCCGCTTGTTGAAGGCGGGGCTTTAAGCGGCGTCAGGATAACCCGTATTCACCTTGAAGAAGACACCGGTCGTTTGGTGCATGAAAAAGACAGCACCTTGGTGGATTTTAATCGCGCCGGAGTGCCGCTTATGGAGCTTGTCACGGAGCCCGATATCGTTTCCGCGGAACAAGCCAGAAATTTTGCGGAGGAATTGCGTCTGGTCTTGAGATATCTGGGAATTTCCGACGCGGACATGGAAAAAGGACACATGAGGATAGAAGGGAATATAAGCGTTTCAAAGGAAAGCGACACTGAATGGGGGACGAAGGTGGAAATTAAAAATATAAATTCCTTTAAGGCGATTGAGGCGGCGCTTAAATATGAAATTGAAAGGCAGAAAAAGGTTATTGAAAAAGGAGAAAAAATAAGGCAGGAAACGCGGGGTTGGGATGACGCGAAACAAAAGACTTTTTCTCAAAGAAGCAAAGAAGAAGCGCACGATTACAGATATTTTCCCGAACCGGATTTGCCGCCGTTGAAAATAAGCGAGGTTCCGGAATTTCAAAATCTTCAGGCGGAGATTCCCGAAATGCCGTGGCAAAAAAGGGAGAGGTTTAAAAAAGAATACGGGATTAAAGACGATGTCATAAATATTTTGGCAAACGACAAAAAAGCCGCGGATTTTTTTGAAAGCGTTGTTTCGGAAATAAAATCCGATACGGACACGAAATTTGCCGCGGAACTGGCGTCAAGTTACATTATTTCCGATATGTTCGGAATTATGAAAGAAAAGATGCTGGATTTTGAGGAAGTCCTTGTTAAGCCTGATAATTTGGCGGACCTTTTGGTAATGATTATGAAAAATAAAATTTCCTCGCGCGTGGCTAAAGATGTTTTGAGGGAAATGATTGAAACGGGCGCGGACTCGCTGGCTGTTGTTTCTGAAAAAGGTCTTGAGCAGACAAGCGATGAAGGAGAAATAGAAATGTTGGTAAAAAAAGCGATTGAAGCCAACCCTAAAGCGGCGGAAGATTTCAAAAAAGGAAAAGAAAATGCCGGGCAATTCATACTGGGAGCGGTTATGAAAGAAAGCAAAGGCAAAACGAATCCGCAGAAAACCCGTGAAATTTTGGAACGTCTTTTAAAAAAATAATGCCATGATAAAATATAAATATGGGCATGTGTTCTTAAAAAGAGGACAACCCTTCGTCGCGGAGGCGACTCAACTAACAAAGACAAAGGCGCTACTCCAGGACGAAGGCCCCTAGACCTAGGCTGAGCTGTAAATGGCTCTCGCTTGGGTCTTTTTTTCTTAATTTATGGATTTCAAAGACAGTCCGGATTTTCCCAATTTATTTCTTCTCCACTTTAAAAAGAAGCGGCATCTTTATGTTTCTTCGGTTTTTTCTGTCTCTGTTTTGCTCGTTTTTTTTGTTCTTTTTTTTATTTCCGTTTCGGCTGATTTTCCAGTAAGAAAAATAATTACCATCGAAGAAGGGAAGACATTGAAAGAAGTTGCCGCGGATTTTGAAAAACAAAAACTTATCCGTTCATCTTTCGCTTTTGAAACAATCGGATGGATTATGAAAACGGAAAAGCAGATAAAAGCCGGAGAATACTTTTTTGAGGAAAAAATGCCAGCGATAAATTTAATGAAAGCGATTTCGGGAAACGATTATCTTAAATTCGCGAGAATTACGATACCGGAAGGATTTACTTTGCGCGACATCTCATCTCTTTGCGAGAATAAAAAAATTTGGAGCGATGGCGATTTGTGGAAAGAAACCGGAACCCCGGGCATAGAATGCGTAAATCATGGCTGTTTGAAACCGGACCCGGAATTTTTATCGTCTTTCCCCCTGCTTTCTTCAAAGCCCGGATACGCAAGCCTTGAAGGATTTCTTTTTCCTGACACTTATTATGTGCCTCTTTCCGTGACGCCGGAATCCATGGTTAAAATCATGCTTGAAAATACCGAAAAGAAGATTACGCCGGAGTTGCGCGAAAAAATTGAAAAAAGCGGGCATAGTTTTTACGAAATTTTAACCATGGCGTCGCTTTTGGAAAAAGAGGCGGCAAAAAAAGAAGACAAGGAAATTATTTCCGGAATTTTATGGAAACGGATTGAGGCGGGTATGCCGCTTCAGGTTGACGCCACTTTTCTTTATATGATAGGCAAGCCCAGCAAAGAACTCACCTTGAGAGATTTGAAAATGGATTCGCCGTACAATACTTATGTTTACAAAGGACTTCCGTCCGGCCCGATTTGCAATCCGGGATTGGATTCCATAGAAGCCGCGCTCTCGCCGAAAGATTCGCCGTATTGGTATTATCTTTCGGACAGAAATTACAAGGTCTACTATAGCCAAACTTTTAACGAACATGTGGAAAAGAAAGGGATCTATTTATAATTGGGATTGCTGAAAATATAAAAGTTGATTTCTGGTCCGGAGCGTAATACATTATAGATAACTAAATAAAGATATACACCCCCTATATGAAGAAAGCGGGGTGGTTTGGCGTATTTATGTTTAAGCTCAAAGCAAAATTCAAGCCGGCAGGCGATCAGCCCGAAGCCATAAAAAAACTGATAAAGGGCGTAGACAAAGGTTTTAGATACCAGACTCTTTTGGGTGTTACCGGAAGCGGGAAAACTTTTACCGTGGCGAACGTGATAGAAAAAATAAATAAACCGACGCTTGTTATCGCTCCAAATAAAACCCTTGCCGCCCAGCTTTATCGCGAGTATAAAGATTTTTTTCCTGAAAACAAAGTCTGCTATTTCGTCTCTTATTACGACTATTACCAGCCTGAAGCGTATTTGCCGGTTTCCGATACTTATATACAAAAAGAGGCGATGATAAACGATGAGATAGACCGATTGCGGCACGAAGCGACCTCGGCGCTTCTTTCCAGAAAAGACGTTATTATTGTGGCGTCGGTTTCCTGCATTTATAATTTAGGCGTTCCCGGAAAGTATCTTGAAACGAGCATAAAGATTGAAAAAGGAAAACCGATTACCCGCGGCGATCTCATTCGCCAGTTTATAAGAATTTATTTTGAGAGAAACAATATTGCCGTATTAAAAAGAGGTCAATTCAGGGTGCGCGGAGATGTTTTTGAATTTATGCCGGCATCGGAAGATGTAATTTATAGAATTATTTTGGATGGACAAAAAACCGGTAAAATTGCCAAAGTTGACCCGATAACAAGAAAAGAAATTGGGGAGCTTGAAGAGCTCGCAATTTTTCCATCAAAACATTTTATTACTCCTGTTCCGGAAAGAGAGCGCGCGGTATCGGATATAAAAAAGGAATTGAGAGAGCGGCTGGCGTATTTTAAAAAGAATAATCTTTATTTGGAAATAGAGCGTCTTGAAAAGCGCACGCGCGAAGATTTGGAAATGATAAGACGCGTTGGTTATTGTCATGGAATTGAAAATTATTCGCGGCATTTGAGCGGAAAACTGGCGGGCGAAGCGCCTGATACTTTGCTTGCGTATTTTGGCCAGCCTGATGAATTTCTAACGGTTATAGATGAATCGCATTTGGCGGTGCCGCAGATTCGGGGAATGTTTGAAGGCGACAGAAGCAGGAAACAGATTTTAGCGGAGCATGGCTGGCGCTTGCCGTCTGCCTTGGATAACAGACCTCTTAATTTTAAAGAATTTCAGGCGAGAATAGGCCAGGTCATTTTTACTTCGGCAACTCCGGCTGAATTTGAGGCGAAAAATTCGGAGCAAGTTATTGAGCAGATTATTCGGCCAACAGGGCTTATTGATCCGGAAATTTATGTGCGTCCGGTTTATAACGAAAAAACGAATTACAGCCAAATAGATGACGTTGTTAAAGAAATTGAAAAGACCGCGGCAAAAAAAGGACGAGTTATGGTCACGACATTGACCAAAAAAATGTCCGAAGAGCTTTCGGATTATTTTGCTAAAAAGAAAATAAAATCGCGATATATGCACAGCGACATAAAAACTCTTGAGCGCGCCGATATTTTGATGGATTTTAGAAAAGGAGAGTTTGACGTGCTTGTCGGGATAAATCTTTTACGCGAGGGTTTGGATTTGCCCGAAGTGGAGCTTGTGGCGATTTTGGATGCCGACAGCATGGGATTTTTGAGAAATCAGACCTCGCTTATTCAGACCATTGGCAGGGCGGCTAGAAATTCCAAAGCGCGGGTGATTCTTTACGCCGACAGAATGACAGATGCGCTAAAAGCTGCGGTTTCCGAAACCGAAAGAAGACGCAAAATTCAGATAGCGTATAACAAAAAGCATAAAATTACGCCAAAAACGATTATTAAAGACGTGCAGAGGTTTATTGATGTGGGTTCTTAAACCTCGGGCTATATATATTTCGCGATACGCTCGCTTCGCTTCCAGCGGCTCGCTCGCTCGTCTTCGGCGAAAAAAATTTTTTGTTTTATAAATTTTAACAAAAAATACCAATCTTTTTTCGCCTTCGAATGATCTTGAAACATATATAGCTCGAGGTTTTTAAAATAAAACATGAACGATAAAATAAAAATTCATGGGGCGCGGGTGCATAACCTCAAAAATATAGATTTGGAAATACCCAAAAATAAATTGGTGGTTTTTACCGGTGTCTCGGGAAGCGGGAAATCGTCTTTAGCTTTTGACACTATTTTTGTGGAGGGCCAGCGAAGATATATTGAATCCCTTTCTCCTTACGCGCGGCTTTTCTTGGGTCAGGCAGACAGGCCTGATGTGGACGACATAGAAGGTCTTTCTCCTGCGATTGCCATAAATCAAAAAGCTCACGGTCATAATCCTCGTTCAATAGTGGCTACTCTTACGGAAATTTATGATTATCTTCGCGTGCTTTACGCCAGAATCGGCAAAGTTTATTGTCCGGTTTGCGGCGGCCCGATAGAAAAATTATCCAGCCAAGAAATTGTTGATGAAATAATCGAAAAAGCGAACAAAGATAAATCAGGATTTATTACGATTCTCGCGCCGGTTGTGCGCGGAAGAAAAGGCGAATATTACCAAATGCTTTATGATTTTTTGGAAAAAGGATTTAGCGAAGCGAGAATTGACGGAAAAATTTATTCTCTCCATGAAAAAGTTGAGCTGTCGCGATACAAAAACCATGATATAGAAATTATTGTTGATAAGATAATGCCTGCTTTGCCGGCAGGCGGGCCGTCTGACGCTAGTCGTTTGAACGAGGCAGTTGAAGATGCTTTGGGTTTTGCTAAGGGTTTGATTATTGCCGCCTTTACTTCGGGCCTGCCTGCCGGCAAGGCAGGCGAGAAACTTTATTCCGCAAACTGGAGCTGTCCGAAAGACGGGTTTTCTTATGAAGAAATAGAGCCGCGACTTTTTTCGTTCAATAGTCCTCACGGTGCGTGCGATGCTTGCGATGGGCTTGGCAAGAAAGATTTTTTCTCGGATGAAGTTTGTCCGAAGTGCGGCGGAAAACGTTTAAAACCGGAGGCTCTTTCAATAAGAATACATGGAAAAAACATCAGCGAAGCCATAGGAATGACAATTGACGAAGCTTATGATTTTTTCGTTAATCTTGAAAGCAAATTGAATAAAAAAGAATTAACTATTTCAAAAGAGCCCCTAAAAGAAATTGTTTCCAGGCTAGGCTTTTTGATGGAAGTAGGTCTTGATTATATCACTTTAGACAGACGGGCATCATCGCTTTCGGGCGGCGAAGCGCAAAGAATACGTTTGGCTTCGCAAATCGGCTCAAAACTTTCCGGAACTTTATATGTTTTGGACGAGCCGACTATCGGGCTTCATGAACGCGATAACGAGCGGCTTATAAAAATGCTTAAAGAACTGAAAAATGCCGGAAATACGGTTATTGTTGTTGAACATGACGAACGCACAATAAAAGAGTCGGATTATTTGGTTGATTTAGGGCCGGGGCCCGGCGTGCATGGCGGCGAAGTTGTTGTTCACGGAGAAACGCAAAAACTTTTAAAATCAAAAACGGCAAAGGAAGAATCTTCCACCGTGCGGTTTTTAGCCGGTGAGGATGGAATAGAAATCGGAAAACGTCGTCCAATAATTCATCAAAAAATAAGCGTAATTGGTGCCGATGCGAACAATCTAAAAAATATAAACGTTGATGTTCCTCTTAACAAGTTTGTCGTGCTTACAGGTGTTTCCGGAAGCGGAAAATCAACATTGCTTTATGACGTTTTGTATAAAAATATTCAATATAATTTGCGCCGCCGCGATAAAAAGTTTGAAGGAGTAAACAAAATTTTAGGGCTGGAATATCTGACGAAAATAATTGAAATAAACCAATCTCCGATAGGAAGAACTCCGCGTTCCAATTCGGCAACCTACACCGGAATGTGGGGCTATATACGAGAAATTTTCGCTCAAATGCCCGAGGCGCGCGAGAGAGGATATAAAGCGGGCAGATTTTCTTTTAATAAACCAGGGGGTCGGTGCGAAGCCTGCGAAGGTGCCGGATTTAATCTTGTTGAAATGCATTTTCTTCCGACTATTTCCGTTCAGTGCAATGTGTGTCATGGCAAAAGATTTAATCGCGAAACCTTGGAAGTGAAGTATAAAGGAAAAAATATTGCCGATGTTTTGGATATGACGGTCGAAGAAGCCGAGAAATTTTTCAGCGAGTTCTATCACATAAGCGATAAACTAAAAGTGATGAAAGAGGTGGGGCTTGGGTATATAAAACTTGGACAACCGGCAACGACTCTTTCTGGCGGCGAAGCGCAGAGAGTAAAACTTTCAGCCGAGCTTTCGCGGCCGATGACCAGAAACGCGATCTATCTTTTAGATGAACCGTCAACCGGGTTGCACTACGATGACATCAAAATGCTCATTTCTGTTTTGCAGAAAATTGTTGATAAAGGGAATACAGTTGTTGTGATTGAGCATAATATGCACATAATAAAAACAGCGGACTACGTGATTGATTTGGGGCCCGAGGGAGGCGAAAAAGGAGGCAAGGTGGTGGCTAAAGGCACTCCTGAAGAAGTGGCGCGAAACGATAAATCGCACACGGGGAAGTATCTGAAGAAGTATTTATAAAGCACTAATTTTATGTTTGACAAATAGCTAAAAATAAGGTAATCTTCTGTCAAATTTGTTGTTTGAAAATTGCGAAATGTACACGAAAACAGAATAAAAGGAAAGGAGGTTGGGATATGGAGCGTTATTATGGAAAGATTGCGTTAGCGTTTATTATTGCCCTTGTCGGGATTATGGGTTTTTTGCTTTCTCATTCCCGGGGCCCTTTTGGTCTTCCCAAAGAGCCGGTTATGATTGTTGACCGTTATGTTGCGACATGGGGTGGATCGGTGAATACAAGAATGACTGTCACGCGGCAAGATGGGAAAATAGACTCTTATAAAGTTTTCCCGTCAAGTGAATGGTTGGCTTGCAGAATTGATTACATTCCGTTCGGTTCTTACGGTATTTTGGTTGAAGACGCGGAAGGGAGATTGTGGTTTAAGCCGGCCCAAAGAACTTTTAATGTGAAAAGCTGGATTTTCGCGGTTGAAGTCGTCTACGATTGTGGAGGTGCTGTAAAAGTCAAGCTGAAAGATGGTTCAAAGATTTGGGCTTACAATAATTTTCTCGGTAATTCCTACGTCGGCTATAGACTCAAGGAAGGGGCTGTGGGTGCTGTAGAGATAGAGGCAGATGGAGTTGGTTGGTTTGTCTCGAACGAAGCTCTTGAGTGGAATTTATGGACCTCTCGGCTTTCCTAGCCCTCTAATGAGTCTGATGGGTCGGGTCGGATATTTTTTTCCGAGCCCGGCCCTTTGTTTTTAAAATTTAAATATTTTTAAATATTAAGGTAATCTAAACTTATGAAAGTTTTGAATACCAAAACCAAAGATTTTTTGAAAAAACTTCCGAACGCGGCGGGTGTTTATATTTTCCGCGACAAAGCCAAAAAAATTATTTATATTGGCCGCGCGGCTTCTTTACGAAGTCGGGTCTCATCGTATTTTAGAAAAAACAGCTTGGAATACGTCCGCCCCGCGGAACTTTTTTCTTCAGAAATAGTGTTTGTTTCTTTTACAAAAACCCCAACGCTTCTTGAAGCGGCGATTTTGGAAAATAATCTGATAAAGAAACACAGGCCGAAATATAATATAAAAGATAAAGACGACAGGTCCTTTGTTTATGTGTTTTTTGATATGAAAACCGATTATCCGAAACCGATTATAATAAGAGGCAGGGAACTTGAAAAACATTCGCCAAAAGGGGTTGTTATTGGTCCTTTCCGAAGCCAGGCCTTTCTTAAAAAAATTTTACTTTCGGCGCGGAGAATTTTTCCGTATTCAACGTGTCGGCCGAATTCAGGCAAGCCGTGTTTTCATTATCAGATAGGGCTTTGCCTAGGCGTGTGCGTGGGAGAAATTTTGCCGAAAGAATACAAGAGAAACATCCGTGGCCTTATCAGATTTTTAAAATCAGGAGTGCTTTCCAAAAAAGAATCAGGGAGAAAATTTGACGATACGACATTAATTCCCGAAGAATTTATTTTCAGCTCTAAAAAATCTGGCGTTTCCCGAATAGAAGGTTATGACATCTCGCATCTTTCAGGCAAAGGCGCATACGGCGCAATGATCGTTTTTCAGAACGGAGTTTCCAAAAATTCCCATTATCGTTTATTTAAAATAAGGAATAAGGAGAAGGGGAGCGATATAGATGCATTAAAAGAAGTTTTGGAGCGTAGAATTAAACATAGAGAGTGGCAATATCCGGATTTGATTGTCGTTGACGGAGGTGTCGCGCAAGTTCATTTGGCTGCAAGAGTTTTACGCTTAGTCGGATTAAAAATTCCAGTCGTCGGTCTAAGCAAGGCCGGGCTTCACTCGGCATCGGCCTCAAGACAGGACAAACTTGTTTTTTCGGCAGCCATAAAAAAGCCGGTTCGCGAGATGATTATTTCGCAGAAAAAACTTTTACAGCAAGTCCGCAACGAAGCGCACAGATTCTCACTTAGGGCACAAAAAAAATCGAGGAGAATATGAAAAAAATAGTTAAAAAATTAAAAGTTTTTGTCGCAATGTCTGGCGGAGTTGATTCGTCGGTTTCGGCGGCGTTGCTGAAAAAACAAGGCTATGATGTTTACGGGGTTTTTATAAAAGGATGGTATCCGCAGGGGATTCCGTGTGATTGGCGAAATGACAGACGGGATGCTATGCGTGTGGCGGCGAAGTTGGATATTCCTTTTTATACTTTTGATTTTGAAAAAGAATATAAAAAATGGGTGATAGATTATATGATTCGCGAATATAAGGCCGGCAGGACGCCAAATCCGGATATCATGTGCAATAAACACGTGAAGTTTGACGCGTTTTTGAAAAAAGCGTTAAAAATGGGAGCGGACATGATCGCTACGGGTCATTATGTAAAAATTCAAAATTCTAAATTAAAAATTTCTAAAGATAAAAATAAAGATCAAAGTTATTTTTTGTGGACGTTAAAACAGGAGCAGTTAAAACATTGCCTTTTTCCGGTTGGCGGTTATGAAAAAACAGAAGTGCGAAAAGTGGCGGAAAAGTTTAGTTTGCCTGTGGCAAAAAAACCGGATAGCCAGGGGCTTTGTTTTGTCGGTGAATTCAAGCTTGAAGATTTTCTTAAAAAATACATCAAGCCAAAACCCGGAAAAATTATTGATGAAAAAGGAAAAGTTTTAGGCGAGCATAAAGGAATTCATTATTACACAATAGGGCAGAGGCAGGGCCTGAATCTAGCGGCAGGAATTCCATATTATATTGTAGAAAAAGATGTAAAGAAAAATATTTTGGTGGTAGCTTCCGGAAAAAACGAAAAAGATTTTTATAGGAAAGAAGTTAAAATTTCTGATGTAAATTGGATTTTGGAAAAACAACCCAGCGTTTCTAAAAAATATTTAGCAAGAATTCGATATCGCCAACCCCTTCAAAAATGCCGGATTATAAAAATTTCAGGTTCTAAAATTAAAGTTTCGTTTGTTCAACCCCAGCGCGCCGTAGCTCCCGGCCAATCGCTTGTTTTATATGATAAAAACGAGCTTTTGGGAGGTGGAATAATTGTTTAAATTCTGATAGCATAAAATAATGAATTCCGAAGAAATCCGGGAAAAATTTCTGGAATTTTTTGAAAAGAACGGGCACAAAATTATTCCATCGTCTTCGCTTATCCCGACCGATCCGTCGGTTCTTTTGACTACTGCCGGAATGCAGCAATTTAAGCCCTATTATCTTGGAGAAAAATCCCCTTATGGCGATAAGGTTTGTTCTGTTCAGAAATGTTTTAGAACTTCTGACATAGATGAAGTCGGCGATGAGAGGCACCTGACTTTTTTTGAGATGCTTGGCAATTTTTCGTTTAATAACGCTTGCTCCAAAAAAGAAGCGATTGAATTAGCGTATGAATTTATAACGAAAGAGATGGAGTTGGAAATTGA
Organism: Candidatus Paceibacterota bacterium; assembly: GCA_028711505.1. Taxonomy (NCBI): domain Bacteria; kingdom Bacillati; phylum Minisyncoccota; species Minisyncoccota bacterium. The sequence goes on from JAQTSC010000001.1 coordinate 108,384, forward strand.
TTATGTTTCGGTTTTTGGAGGCGAGGGAAATTTGACAGCGGACAAAAAATCGGAGGAAATTTGGAAACAGGTAGATTCCAGTTTGGAAGTTAAAAAATTTGGGAAAGAAGATAATTTTTGGGGTCCGACAGGAGATGAAGGCCCGTGCGGTCCGACAACGGAAATTTATGTAAACGGAATTGAAATTTGGAACATCGTTTTTAATGAATATTACAAAAACAAAGATGGAAAATACGAGCGTTTAGAAACCCTCGGGGTTGATACAGGAATGGGTCTGGAGCGGCTGGCGATGGTATCACAGAATAAAAATAATGTTTTTGAAAATGACTTGTTTGAGCCGATAATGCAGGCGGTTTCAAATAATAGAATTATCGCTGACCATTTGCGGGGAGCGGTATTTTTGCTTGCCGATGGAATTACGCCATCAAATTTGGGACGAGGTTATATTTTGCGGCGTTTGATAAGACGGGTGATGGCAAAAGGTTTTGGCGATAAAATGGAAAATATCGCGGACATTGTGATAGAAAATTACGGAAATTTTTATCCGGAGCTGGAACAGAATAAAAATAATGTTTTTGAAGAATTTAAAAAAGAAAAGGAAGCTTTTGAAAAAACTTTGGAAAAAGGAATGAAAGAATTGCAGAAAATGGGGCAAAAAATCTCTGGAGAACAAGCGTTTTTATTATTTTCCACTTATGGATTTCCGTTAGAACTTATAAAAGAATCGGTTAAGGAGGTTGATGAGGCGAGTTTCCAAAAAGAATTTGAAAAGCACCAGGAACTTTCACGCACCGCGTCCGCGGGAATGTTTAAGTCGGGCTTAGCCGGTCATTCGGAACAGGAAATAAAATATCATACCGCTTCGCACCTTTTGCTCGCGGCTTTAAGAAAAGTTTTGGGCGAAAGCGTTTCGCAAAAGGGTTCAAACATTACACCGGAAAGACTGCGTCTGGATTTTTCCTGGTCTGAAAAATTAACGGATGAACAAAAAACGCAAGTTGAAAAACTTGTTAATGAAAAAATAGCTGAAAACCTGTCCGTGTTGCGCGAGGAAATGACTTTGGATGAAGCGAAAAACAGCGGAGCTCTTGGGGTTTTTGAACATAAATACGGCGAAAAAGTAAGCGTTTATTCAATTTCCGATTTCAGCAAAGAAATATGCGGAGGACCGCACGTGGAAAACACCTGCGTGTTGGGAAAATTTAAAATTATAAAAGAGGAAGCGGTGTCTGCCGGAGTAAGGAGAATAAAAGCGATTTTGGAATAACTCAATTTGTGATAAAATATACTTAATAAAAAATGTCTGGCAACGGCACACCTATCGCTGTTTTTGACATAGCAAGCGCTTCTGTGGGCGGGCTGTTATTCCGCGTGAAAAAAGATTGCGGAGTTGAAATTTTAACCAGCGTCCGCCTGCCCGTGAATTTTTCAAAAGACGAGAAAAGGACGCGGCTTTGGCAAAATCTAAAAGACGGAGTCAAGGCGGTCTCAGAACAGCTGAAAAAATCGCCGTTTCCCAAACCGGAAGCGGCTTTATGCGTTTTTTCATCGCCATGGTACGCAGGGCAGACAAAAATAATAAAAGTAAAAAGAGAAATACCGTTTAAAATAGACGAAAAATTGCTTGAAAGTCTGACGAAAGACGAGATGGGTATTTTTGAAAAAAGCTGGGCTGACACCAAAGACGGCAATGCTCAGTTTCTTGAACATACGCCAACGAAAGCGGTTTTAAACGGTTATGATATAAAAGATATTTTTGGAAAAACGGCCAAAGCCGCGGAGCTGCATTTATATTTAAGCATTATACCCGGCGAACTTGAAAATAAAATAAAAAAAGAAATCCTAAACGACCTAAAACCGGACTCGATTAAACTTCATAGTTTTGCATTCGCTTTTTTCAAAGTGATGGAGAATCTTATTGATATGGAAAAAGGCGCGATGTTTGTGGATATCACCGGAGATATTACGGACGTGATTGTTTTTCGCGAACATTCAATAGAAGAAATTTGTTCTTTTCCGAAAGGCGAAAAATTTTTCGCGAGAAGAATAGCCAGCGCTCTGAATTTGGACGAGACTGACGCTTCCAACCGTTTAATACAGTACCAGCGAGGAGAATTAGACCAGTATTACGGACAAAAGATAAAACTTGTTTTGGAATCTGCCGCTGAGGAATGGGGTAAAAGTATGGAAAGTCTTTTTGAGGAAATGTCCAAAGACAGGCTTTTACCGCAGAATCTTTATTTTTGCGGTCAGGCAGTTTCTTTTCCCGAGATAACAGCACAATTTTCTAAGAGAAATTTCGCCAGGTTCACAAATTTGGGCATGCCTTTTGAAACGCAATATCTGCTTCCAGAATCTCTTAAGTATCATTTTGATTTTCCTCAGGGGTTTTCCGGCAATAAAGATATTTTTCTTTTACTTGAAGCTCTTTTTGCTTCAACATTTGTTTTTTGAATGTTAGAATAAAAAAACATGATCAAACAAACCATACAAGATATCATCATAAAAAAACCCGGCGAATCAAAGAGGGAAAGTTCTGAAAAAGCATGGCTGGAAACTCAAAAAATAAAACAGCGTTCGGACTCGTCAGAAAAAGTCCTGAGCGAAAAAAAAGATAGCGCCAAAAACGGACCCGGCTGTTTGAAAAGAATTTCTAAAGGGAAGATAGCCTTTGGTCTGGCCGTTTTTTTTCTTGCGGTTATTTTGGGCGCCAAAATGATTGATGCGTTTTCAAGAGCCGTTGTTTTGATAACTTTGCGGGCAGAAAAAATCAATCTGGAAACAATAGTAAAAGCCGGTCCGGGGGAAAATTATGATTTTGCCGCGGAAAAGATGGAATTTTCTTTGGAAAAAAGCAAATCAGCCCGGGCTACCGGAGCGGAAGACGTTAACCAATACGCTTCCGGAAAAATAAAGATTTTTAATGAATTCAGCTCAACCTCTCAATTGTTGGTGGCAAATACACGTTTTGAAACTTCAGCGGGAAAGGTTTTCCGTATTCATTCTTCGGTTGTTGTTCCCGGCGCCACCGGTAAAAACGAAGATTTGATTCCAGGTTCCATAGAAGCGATAATTTACGCCGACAAGCCTGGAGAAGAATACAACATAGGTCTTTCCGATTTTACGATTCCGGGTTTCAAAGACAGTCCCCGTTACGAAAAATTTTATGCGAGGTCCGTTTCACCTGTTGAAGGAGGTTTTATCGGCAAGAAAGCCGTAATCGCGGAGGAAGATTATGAACGCATTACCGCAGAGCTGGAAAATGAAATAACCAGTGAGATTATGGAAAAAGCGGTTCATCAGATTCCCGAAGGATATATTTTTTACAAAAACGCTTCCAATGTCTCTTTCGTCAAGAAAGAATCTTCGGAACCGGCCGAAAATGGAGGAACTACTTTTGTTTTATCCGAAATCGGGACAATCTCGGCATTTTTAATGCCCGCGGATTCTTTTTCGCGTTTTCTCGCTGTAAAATATCTGGGCGAGGAATTCCGGGAAAAAGTTAAAGTCGCGAATTTGGGAAGTCTTGATTTTGAAAAAATAGATGGTGATTTTGAAAATGGGACTATTACATTTAAAATAAAGGGTGAAGCCAATTTTGAATGGATTGTTGACGAGGGCAAACTGAAAGAGGCCCTTACGGCTTCTCCCAAAAACATGAGCGATGTTTTTGGTCAAACTCCGGCGATAAAGAAAGCGTCCATTGTTTTCAAGCCGTCTTGGTGGCATTTTTTCCCAGACAATCCGTCAAAGATAGAATTACGGTTTTCCGAACAATAGAGGCTGTGTTACCGGCTTTACCTATTTGACAGAATCATCGTTTTTTTGCTAGTATCTTTTTTATAAGACATTTGTTTTATCGGTTTAATACCCGATCGATGAGCCAATCAAAGGCAGTGATGGCTGTCTTTGGTGCTAATAATGCAAAAAGAAGCAATTAAAACAGTTGATGGAACGGTCACTGAGGCGTTGCCAAACGCCACTTTTCGAGTTCAACTGGATAACAGCGAGGAAGTAATTTTGGCTCATCTGTCCGGCAAGATGAGGATGTACAGGATAAAAGTTCTTGTTGGAGACAAAGTAAAATTAGAAATGAGCCCTTATGGCGAAAGAGGAAGAATAGTAAAGAGATTTTAACGAGCATGAAAGTAAGGTCTTCAGTAAAAAAAATATGTAAAGACTGTAAATCGATCAAAAGAAGAGGTCGAATTTTTGTCATCTGCAAAAACCCGAAACACAAGCAAAGACAAGGTTAAATTTATAAAATTATGCGTATTTCCGGAACAAATATACCAGATAACAAACGGCTTGACGTGGCTTTGTCGTATTTGTTCGGTATTGGCAAAAGTTCCGCCCAGAAAATTTTGAAGGAAGCGGGCGTTCTTCCAACCGCAAAAGCGAAAGATCTTTCCGCCGAAGAGTCGAATAAAATTAGAGAACTTTCTGAAAAAACAAAGATAGAAGCCGAATTAAGAAGAGAAATTTCCGCGAATATAAAACGCCTTAAGGATATAAAATGTTATCGGGGATCCAGACACGCCCGCAACCTTCCTGTTCGCGGACAAAACACGAAAACTAATTCCAGAACAGTGAGACCTTATCGCGGAAGAAAGACGATGACAAGTGGGAGAAGAAAACTTGAAAAGAAATAATTCGACTTGTCTGCCGATGGGCGGGAAAATTCACTATAAATAAAAAATGGGAAAAAAACGCATTATAAAAGAAAAAGGAGGGGGCGCCAGCGCTGAAATGAGAGCGAGGGCTTATAGCAAAATACCGAAGAAAAAAATCGAGGCGGGTTCTGTTTACATTGAAGCGACATACAATAATACCCGCATAACTTTTACGGATACGCAGGGCAATGTCCTCATATGGGCTTCGGCCGGAGGTCTTGGGTTCAAAGGGGCGAAAAAATCAACCCCTTTCGCGGCTTCCAAGGTGGCTGAACTTATTTCCGATAAGGCAAAAATGATAGGCGTTAAAGAAGTCAACATAGAAATAAAAGGAGTCGGACCGGGCAGAGAATCGGCGTTAAGAACCATTGGCAATCAAGGAATCGAGATAAATTCCATAAAAGACACCACCCCGATTCCGCATAACGGCCCTTCGCCGAAAAAACCGAGAAGGGTATAAAAATATGGCTGATACAAAATGCAAAACTTGCAGAAGAACAGGACAAAAACTCTTTTCAAAAGAAGAGAAATGTTTTGGCGCGAAATGTCCGATGATAAAAAAACCGTATGCTCCAGGCAAAAAGACAAAAAGGCCGAAATCTCTTTCGGAATACGGAATACAGCTTCGTGAAAAGCAGAAATTGAAATTTTTCTACGGATTAAGAGAGAGGCAGTTCGCAAACTACGTGAAAGAAGCGATAAGCAGAGGAGGGTCGGGCATTTCCGATCGTCTCGCGTCAACGCTGGAATCCCGTTTGGATAACGTCGTTTTTAGGGCGGGTTTCGCAAAATCAAGAAGCATCGCGCGGCAGATTGTCGGACACGGACATATTTGCGTAAATGGCAGAAAAATCACAATACCGTCTTTCCAGATAAAAAAGGGAGATAAAATTTCTTTAAGGCCGCAGAGCGCCGGCAAAGCGATATTCAAAGATTTGGATGTCTGGTTGAAAAAATACAATCCTCCCGCATGGCTCAAAGTGGATAAAGATAAAAAAGAATCCGAAATGGCAAAGCCGATATCGGGAATTGACGCCGAAACCGGAGCCAATATGAACTCAATAATAGAATTTTATTCGAGGTAATAATAATTTTATTGGTAATTTTTAAATAAATATGCAAGATTTTGAAATTGCGTTGCCCTTAAGTCCCAAGATAATTTTGGAAGAAGGGAAAAAGGGAATTTATGAAATAGACGGACTTTATGCCGGATATGGACACACTCTCGGAAATTCTTTAAGAAGAATCATTCTTTCGTCTATTCCCGGAGCCGCCATAACTACGGTTAAAATAGAAGGAGTAAGCCACGAATTTTCGACAATCTCTGGCATAAAAGAAGACGTGATCGTTTTGTTGCTTAATCTGAAACAGGTTCGTTTTAATATGGATTCAGGAGCGCCGCTTAAAGCGACATTAAATATAAAAGGTCAGAAAGTTGTTACTGCCGGGGATTTTGAAACGCCGGCGGGATTGGAAGTTCTTAACAAAGACAGGGTGATAGCGACTTTGACGGATAAAAATTCCCATCTTTCCCTTGAAGTGGATGTTGAAAAAGGCTTGGGCTATGTCCCTAGGGAAGTTTTGAAGAAAGATAAAATCGAAACAGGCATGATTATTCTTGACGCGGTTTTTACTCCGGTAAGAAGAGTAAATTATGAAGTGGAAAACATGCGTGTTGGCGACAGGACGGACTATAACCGTTTAAGGTTCATAATAGAAACCGACGGAAGCATAACCCCGCGGTTCGCTCTTGAAAACTCAATAAAAATTCTCTTGAAACAGCTCAGCGCTATTGTCGGTTTTTCCGAAGAGGATACGAACAAAATGATGGAAGAGGTCAAATCAAAACAGCCGGGAGCCGAATTGAAAAAATCGAAAAAAGACAATCAGGAAAAAACCGGCGAAGATTCTTTTGAGGGAGAAGAATTGTCTTCCGAAGACGATTCTCAGGCAGATTTCTTAAAGACAAGAATAGAAGATTTAGGGCTTTCAAACCGGACGCTGAATTCTTTGTCGAAAGCGAGCATCAGGACGGCTGGAGGGCTTGCCAGAAAAAAAGCCGATGATTTGAAGGAAATAGAAGGTCTTGGAGAAAAAGGCATAAATGAAATAAGAAGAGCCTTGGGTAATTTAGGCTTGATATTAAAATAATATGCGCAAGCAAAAAAAGGGCAGAAAATTAGGGAGAGTCAGCAAACAAAGAAAAGCGCTCATGAAATCGCTTTTCAATAATTTGACGCGCGACGGAAAAATAAAGACGACGGAAGCCAAAGCGAAAGAGATGAGGCCGAAATTTGAAAAAATTATTTCAAGGGCGAAAAAAGACACCGTGGCGAACAGAAGAATTATAGCCACGTATCTTACCCAGTCCATGACTAAGAAAATGTTTGAAGATGTCGCTAAAAAATACGCCGATAGAAACGGCGGATATACCAGAATAACGAAGTTGGGGGCGCGGCGCGGAGATGCCGGAAAAATGGCTGTTATAGAGCTGGTTTAATTAATATAATTCTATGTCAGAAATTAAAAACAAAAAACCAAAAATAGTGGAGATAGATGCCGAAAATAAGTCATTTGGAAGAGTGGCGTCTCTTGTCGCATCCACGTTAAGGGGAAAAACTTCGGCGTCTTTTGAACCGAATCGCGTTCCCGACACAAAAGTAAAAATTTTAAATCTGGCAAAAATCAATTTCACGGGCAAAAAATTTCAAGATATAACATATCAAAGATATTCCGGTTATCCCGGCAATTTGAAAATTCTGCGCCTTAAAGACCTATTCGCCAAAAATCCGGAGAATGTTTTTAGAAAAACCGTGGAAAGAATGTTGCCCAAAAACAGATTAAGGAAAGTGGCGCTTAAAAATCTGATTTTTAAATAATCATGACAAAAACAACAACACCCGCGAAACCCGCGAAAAACGACGAAATTTATTTTGAAGCCGTAGGCAGAAGAAAAACTGCCGTTGCGCGCGTGCGTCTTTTCGGCAAGGCAAAAAAGAAAAGCGGGGTTTTGGTTAACGATAAAGAATTGGGAATTTATTTTCCGATTTTTGAACATCAGGAAAACGCGATATCGCCGCTTAAAAAAACGAAGACAAAAGACGAATTTTTTGTAAGCGTAAAAATTTCCGGCGGCGGAATAAACGCGCAGTCAGATGCCATGCGGCTTGGCGTAAGCAGAGCTCTTCTTAAATATGACAAAGAGCTGAGGCAGCTTTTAAAAGATGAAGGATTTTTGAGGAGAGACAGCAGGGCGAAAGAACGCCGAAAATTCGGCTTAAAAAAGGCCAGAAAAGCTCCACAGTGGTCAAAGAGATAAACTTTTTAAAAATATGCCTGATGAAATCATAAATGACGAAATCAGCGTAGAAAAAGAAGACGAATTTCCCAAAGATAAATTAAAAAAACTCAAAGAGGAACTGAAAAAGTGCGAGAAAGAAAAAGAAGAATATCTGTTGGGGTGGCAAAGATCAAAAGCTGACTTCATAAATGCCAGAAAAGACGAGGAAAAAAGACGTGAAGAATTCGTAAAATTCGCTAATTCGCTCATAATTTACGACATTATACCTGTTTTAGACAGTTTGGAGCTGGCTTTTTCGTGTTTCCCCGCAAAAGAACAAAACAAACACGGCGATGGGATACGTCTGATAAAACTACAAATAGAAAATGTTTTAAAAAAATACGGCCTTAAAGAAATTAAATCTCTTGGAGAAACATTTAATCCGGAATTTCATGAATCCGTCGGAGAAATCGAATCGGATAAGGAAAGCGGGGCAGTAGCGGAAGAAATTCAAAAAGGATATATTTTAAACGGGAAAATTTTGAGGCCGGCAAAAGTAAAATTGGCAAAATAAAAATAGCGGAGGCGCCGGAACACTTGAAATGCGAAAATTTAGAAGATAAAATTTTTCATATAAAATAAGTTATAAAAAAATATGGCGAAAATATTAGGGATAGATTTAGGAACAACCAACTCGGCGATGGCCGTTGTGGACGGAGGGGAGCCGAGAATCATAGAAAATGACGAAGGAGGAAGAACTACGCCTTCTGTTGTTGCCATGACTAAATCCGGCGAACGCGTAGTCGGCCTTTTGGCAAAAAGGCAGGCGATAACCAATCCTAAAAATACGATTTTTTCCGCGAAACGGCTTGTCGGCCGCAAATTTACGGATAAAGAAATACAAGAAGACAGAAACCTCTTGCCTTATGAATTGCGCGAATCTGGCGAGGGCGGGGCTGAAGTCAAAATGGGAGAAAAATGGCATGGTCCGGCGGAAATTTCGGCCATGATTCTTCAAAAACTCAAAAAAGACGCGGAGGCAAAGATCGGAGAAAAAATAGAAGAAGCCATCATCACGGTCCCCGCGTATTTTAACGACAGCCAAAGAAAGGCCACAAAAGACGCCGGAGAAATAGCCGGGTTTAAAGTGCGCAGGATTTTGAATGAACCTACGGCGGCGGCGCTGGCGTACGGATTCAACAAAAGAAAAAACGAACAAATAGTAGTTTATGATTTTGGAGGAGGAACTTTCGACGTTTCCGTTCTTGAAGTCGGAGACGACGTTGTGGAAGTAAAATCCACGGATGGCGATACGCATCTTGGCGGCGATGATTTTGACCAAAAAATAATAGATTGGATAATATCGGAATTTAAAAAAACAAGCGGAATAGATATTTCCAAAGATCAATTGGCACTCCAGCGGCTTAAGGAAGCGGCGGAAAAAGCCAAACACGAGCTTTCAACAACAATTGAATCGGAAATAAACATACCTTTCATAACGTCAAATGAAAGCGGCCCGCAGCATCTTCTCCTTAAATTATCGCGCGCGAAGCTTGAGGAAATTGTCGGCAAGTATATTGACGGCTCTATTGAAATAACAAAGAAAGCCATTGCCGCGGCAGGTTTTTCCGTTTCGGACATAGACGAAGTGGTTCTGGTAGGCGGACAAACCCGAATGCCCGCCATACAAAACGCGGTAAAAAATCTTTTCGGCAAAGAGCCGAATAAATCAATCAATCCGGACGAAGTCGTGGCGCTTGGAGCGGCTTTGCAGGCGGGAATACTTCAAGGAGATGTGCGCGATGTGCTTCTTCTTGACGTTACGCCTCTTTCTCTTGGCATTGAGACGCTCGGCGGCGTAATGACTAAGATAATAGACAGAAACACAACCATACCGGTTTCGCGTTCACAGGTTTTTTCCACCGCTCAAGACAATCAGAGTTCAGTTGAAATACATGTTTTGCAGGGAGAAAGGGAAATGTCCAATGATAACAGGACGCTAGGAAGATTTATTTTAGACGGCATTCCGCCGTCTCCCAGGGGCATGCCCCAGGTGGAAGTCACTTTTGATATTGATGCCAACGGTATTTTAAGCGTAAAAGCGAAAGACAAAGCGACCGCAAAAGAACAGACAATAAGGATTGAAGCGTCTTCCGATTTGAGCAAAGAACAGGTGGAAAAAATGCGGCAAGAAGCGCAGGCTCATGCCGAAGACGACAGAAAGAAAAAAGAAATTATCGAAGCCAAGAACACGGCTGACGCATTGGTCTACGCTTCCGAGAAATCTTTAAAAGAGGCAGGAGATAAAATTTCAGAATCAATTAAAAAATCCGTGGGAGATAAAATAGAAGCGCTTAAAAAAGCGAAAGAAGGAGATAACATTCAGGAAATAAAAAATAAGACATCGGAATTGTCTTCTGAAATTCAAAAAATAGGAGCGGAACTATACAAACAACCGGGATCTCATGAAACGCAGGATGGAAAAGATAATCAAGAAAAAAATGACAAAGACAACGATTCTGGCAATATCCATGACGCGGATTTCGGGCCGGCTGACGACAAAAAATCATAATTATGAATAAAGATTACTACGACATATTGGGCGTTTCCAAAAACGCTCCCAAAGATGAAATTAAAAAAGCCTACCGTAAATTAGCGCATAAATACCACCCTGACAAAGATGGAGGAAACGAACAAAAATTTAAAGAATTAAACGAAGCATATTACATCTTGGGGGATGAAAAAAGAAGGTCCGAATACGACCGTTATGGCAGAGTTTTTTCCGGAAACGGAGCCGGCGGCGGTCCGCAAGGATTTGATTTCAACGGTTTTGATTTTTCCGGTCTTTCCGATTTTTCTGATATATTTTCCGACTTGTTCGGTTTTTCCTACGGCGGTTCAGAAAGCGGGGCGAGAAAGCGGCGGGGCAGAGATATCTCCATAGACCTTGAAATAACATTCGAAGAATCGGTTTTCGGGGTTTTAAGAAAAGTGCTTCTTTCTAGAACAGCCGTATGCGATGAATGCAAAGGCAAGGGAAGCGCGCCGGATGCTACTTTTAAAACATGCGATATTTGTTCCGGAACCGGAAAAATACGCGAAACAAAAAAATCTATTTTCGGGACTTTTACCTCGCAGAAAACTTGTTCCGAATGCCGAGGCTCCGGTAAAATCGCTTCAAAAAAATGTAAAGTTTGCAGGGGGGAGGGCGTTTTGAAAAAATCAGATGAAATTTCAATAAAAATTCCTTCGGGAATTTACGACGGAGAAATGATAAAAATGCCGGCAAGCGGCGAAGCCGTTCCCACGGGCGTTTCCGGAGATTTATATGTTAAAATACATGTAAGACCGCATCAAATTTTTAGAAGAGAAGGGGATAATCTGATTATGCATCTGAACATCCCTCTTTCCGAAGCGTTGCTTGGCGGCGAAAGAAAAATAAGCACGCTTGAAGACCAGGTAAAAGTAAAAATTCCGGAAGGGGTGAATTACGGCGACGTTTTACGATTGAAGGGCAAAGGGGTACCGCATAAAAACGGCGGCAGGGGAGATCTCCTCGTAAAAATCATAATAAAAATGCCCAAAAATCTTTCGAGGAAAAGCAAGAAATTGATTGAGGAACTCAAAGAAGAAGGAATATAAAATAAACCGGCATGATATTTAATATCGTAGGCGTGGAAACTGCGTCAAGGATACTTTCACATCCGACTTGGGATATTTTAGCTATTTCCTTTTTCCTCGCGGTCGGATTTTTTTACGGTCTTTCCGCGGGAAAAAGAAAGCTTTTCGCCATTCTTTTTGCCATCTATGCCGCGATTCTGATATATTCTAATTTTTTATACATTGATTTCCTCCCGGATAAAGGGAAAATTATCAATCTTTTTCTTTTAAGAACAGGTTTTTTCTCCTTTCTTGTGGCGGTATTTGGAATTATTTTCAGTAAAACGGTTTTTTCGGGAGTCGAAAAAGTAGACAAATGGTGGCATGCTTTCGTTTTGAGCTTTCTTGAGACTGGACTTCTGATGAGCGCTATTTTTCAGATATTTCCGGCAAAAGGATTCGTGGAATTTTCCTCGATAACGGAAAATCTTTTTGCCTCGGACGAAGCGTTTTTTTGGTGGCTAATCTTGCCAATTGTCGCTTTATTTATTATATTTAGAAAGCGTAGGAGCGATAAATCGCAAAACCGCCCATAGCTCAGTTGGTAGAGCTGCTCCCTTTTAAGGAGAAGGTCCCAGGTTCGAGTCCTGGTGGGCGGATTGAACGAAGTGAAAGAAGAACAAAGAAAGCAAATTTATTTGCTTTAGTCAGGACTCGAAAGGCGAAGCGATGCCGAGCCAACAGGCGAGGCCGCGAGCCGGGGCTGAAATTTTTGCGAGCGATGGCGAGCAAAAAATTGTAGCCGAGTCCTGGTGGGCGGACACATTTTATGTTTCAAAAATGGCTCCAAAAAATTCTGTGTTTAATTTTAGTTAAACCTTTTTTTTATTTGTTCTTTAAATTAAAGGTATCGGGACAAGAACATTTAAAAAATCTTTCGGGTCCGCTTTTGATTATCGGCAATCATAAATATTTTATAGATTCTTTCGCGCTGGGCGCTTCGTTGTCTTTTTCATCAAATCTTTATCCCATAAGAATAATGGGGGCGGTTGATTTTTTCTACGATCCGGTCCTCGAATTTTTGAGAAAGCTCGGCGCCATCAAGATAGTGTATTGGGTATTTAGCGTTTTTCCCGCCGTAAAAGGCAGGGGGCTCGAAGAAGCGCTTAAAATTCCAAAGCGAATTATTGAAGAAGGAGGGGTTGTTTTTTTACACCCGGAAGGCCAGATTATTAAAGGCGATGATATCGGAAAATTCAAACGGGGTGCGCCAGGACTAGCTCTGGCGGCAAACGCAAAAATTCTCCCTGTTGTCTTTAAGCGTGGAGAAAAACACTCCAAAAGAGATTATATTGTCAAATTCGGCGAGGTTTTTATCTTTCCCAAAAATATAGCCACGCCCGAACAAGGCGCAGAGTATATGAGGGATATTATCGTCAAGCTTTACAAATCTTTGCCATAAACATGGAAAAAGAAAAATTATCATTTCCTGTTTTTAAAGATATGGCAAAGAACGGCATACGTCTTTTGAAATTAATTTTTAAAGATAAAAAGGGGTTGATAATCTTCAGACTTTCCTTGCTTTTTTTAATGGCAACTATACCTTTTTTGCAAAATGGCTCTCAGGGGCTTTTGATAAATGAACTTATAAAAATAACAGGCACACATTCTTCAACGGCATATTTTTTCTGGCTTGTTGTCGCATGGAGTTTTATTATAATTTTGCCACGTTTCGGCGATGCGTTTGAAACCTATACTACTAAACTTTTCTATTTTTATCTTGATGAAAAAGTTGAGACCACCCTTCTTAAAAAATATGGGGAATTGGACATTATTTCTCGGGAAAATAAAGAAATAAGCGATTTACTCAACAGGGTTCAAGAAAAAGGTTTATGGGGTATGAGAAATTTTATTGATAGATGGTTTTGGATTTTACAAAATATTTTGGAAATCATTTTTGCTTCATCGGTAATTATTTTTTCCAATTGGTTCCTGTTTTTAATGTTATTTTTAGGAACCCTACCGGAAATGATCGTTGAAGTAAAATACGGAAAAGAAATATGGGGCATACACGCAGGAAAAGCGGAAGTAAGAAGAAAGTATTGGGAATTTAGAAGCCACTTCTCTGTATTTAGTAAAGTGGTTGAATTGAAGCTTTTGCAAAACATAAAATATTTTCTTTCTTCTGTAATAAATTTGTTTAAAATATTTCAAAAGGAACAAAAAGACGAAGAAAAAGAATATTTAAAAGCAAGTTTTCTTTCTTTGTTTTTTTCGCAATCTGTTTTAATATTCGCTTCAATTTATTTTATTTTCAAAGTTTTAGATGGAAGTTTACAAGTAGGAACTTTTGTTTTTATAGTAGCGTCAATAGCCGGGTTAAGGAGATCTTTATCTGGTTTTTTTAGCAATATGGGACGGCAATACCAAGACGGACTTTTTGTATCGGACGTTTTTAAACTTCTGGACACAAAGGAAGTGATAGTTAAACCACAAAAAGGTATTATATTAGATACAAAGCAAACTCCGAAAATTATTTTTGAAAATGTTTCGTTCGCTTACCCCGAAACCGATAAAAAAATCCTAAAAAACATTTCGCTAAAGATCGAGGCCGGCGAGAAGTTGGCTTTAATTGGGGCAAATGGCGCCGGAAAAACAACTCTCGTAAAATTATTGTGTCGTTTTTACGATCCCGTTAATGGTAAGGTTTTAATAAATGGTCATGATTTGAAAAATATTGACCTTGAAAGTTGGTACAGCCAAATTGGTGTAATTTTCCAAGACTACGCAAATTATCGCATTTTGGTTAAGGAAGCAATTGCCGTCGGAAGAACAACGGAAAAAGCGAAGATTGAAAAAATTAAAGAATCAGCAAAAGCAAGCGAGGCGGATATCTTTATAGAAGATTGGGAAAAAGGATATGATCAGACGCTTGGCAAGAATTTTACTGAAGGCGTTGAACCGTCAGTAGGGCAATGGCAGAAACTTGCTTTGGCAAGAACTTTTTATCGCGATCCGCAGATATTAATTTTAGACGAACCTACTTCTTCCATTGATGCCGAGTCTGAGGCTAAAATTTTTGATAAATTGGAAGCGTTGCCAAAAGATAGAACCGTAATTTTAATCTCTCATAGATTTTCTACCGTTAGAAAAGCGAACAAAATCGCCGTCATTGAAAAAGGCGGAATTAAAGAATACGGAACACATAAGGAACTGCTTAAATTAAACGGTACTTACGCACGTCTTTTCAAATTGCAAGCAAAAGGGTATCGATAAATTGGCCTAGGGAAGTTAGCAACAAGCGAAAAATCTTAGGGTTTTGGGGTAGATTGGGTATAATAAAACCATCAAAAACATATGAGTAAAAATTTAGTTGAAAATTTTAATGATGATATCAAAAAAGTAATGGAGTTTATTAACTCTGACAAGAAAGATGAGGCTCGCGTGTTTTTTAATGACATAATTTTTAAAAAATACGGGAAATTAATAAGAGACAAAGAAAACCCCTTGGTATTCTTTGAAATATTTTTTACTGAATTAGACGATTATTTAAACAATGAAGGAGCGATTATGCTTGGAGTTATTAGCAAAAATGACATTTTAAAAGATTATTCCGGCTATAAAGAAGATTTAAGACTTGCGCTCGAAAGAGAACAAAATAATAAGGGCTGAAACCTTGTCCGTTTCAGCCCTCAACGTAAAAATTGCTTAGTCTACTTTTTGTTGTAGCTCCGGTCGGCGGCGTTTTCGCCGCCATGATATTCGCGATAGCTACCAGTAGAAGTATTAAGTTTAAAACTTTCATGAACATGCTTCTCGCCACCAGTAGAAGTAACCCGATCAGTTTGGATTTTCGAATTATCTTCTTGGCTTTGACGCACTTTCGTTGAACCACTACCAGAATCTGAACGAAACATCGTGTTCCAAAATCCCATCTTTTTTCACCTCCTTTCTTTAGGTTTTCAACGAGCCAAAGGCTCTGTCTTGACGCTATAACGGGACAGGCAAGTTGTCAACATCAAAAAATTTTTAATTTATAACTATATTTTGGTATAATACTGATACAACTTATGAAATCTATATTGATTACAGGATCAACCGGTAACATTGGTTTATTTTTAGTGCCAGAGCTTTCAAAAAAAGGATATAAAATTTTTTGTTTGTATAGCCAATATATGCCACTATTGGAATGATAAACAAAGAGATGAGATATTTCTGACGCTATGGGTAGTTTAGTTAATGCTTCAATCCATGCCCATTGACCATTTGCGTTAATTTCCAAGAAATAATATTCATTATTTGGAGTAACTATCATGTCTATTGCGCCAAAATTTAATCCCAGTCGTTTTACAATGTTTATACATTTATTTTTTTCTGTTGTCGGCAAATTGATAGCTTCATTGTGTAGGGCAATGCACAAAAGAATTTGCCGATAAAAATGGAGTGGAATGTATAATTTATTTTATATAACCCAAAAACAGCTTTTGTAATTTTTGATAAGCATTTTGGGGACCATAGGCTTTTTTACCGGATTTTTCTACAATTTTTAAAGATGTAATCCCTTTTTGGGCCCAAAAATTAACGAGATCTTGTCGCCCTGTTTTTTGGTAGAGCTTTATATAATGGTAAGCGATTTGGAAATAAGGAGGTCTATGTTTTGATTTTAAAATTTTGTCTAATAAATTTTCTGCTTTTTTGTATTGCTTTTTTGCGATGGCCGTATCTGCTAAAAACCTCATGGCGTCGTTTTTGTAAAGCGCCGACTTTGAATATTTGAGACTTTTTTTATACGCCGATTCGGATTCTTTGTATTTCTTTAATGAAAACAAGGCATTGCCCAAAGCACGCCATGCCGCCGGATTTTTTGAGTCGTATTTTAGGGATTTTTTAAAACAAAAAATTTTTTGTTTTAATGTATTATGATCAGACCCTTTATTTTTGTTCATCAAGCTGATTAAAAGGCCTTGGTGATACCAACCTTTTGAAGGAAAACATTTTATAATCTCAGCCAATCTTTTTTGCGCTGATTTAAAATTCCCGTTGTTTATTTCTCTGAAATACGGCTTGAAAAGATTTTGATAATATTTTTTTGCGAGCATAATAATGAGTAAAAATCAAGGCGGGTTATCTGTAATAACCCGCCTTGTACTAAGAGTTTCTAATGAGCCACTCAGCTATTGCTTTAGAAATAGGTAGCCCTGTTAGCACTTCTATCCATTGCCACTGGCCAGCTGGGTTTATTTCCAAAAAAGTGAAATCACCATTTGGCTCTTTGATGAGATCAATTGCACCAAATACCAATTTATTTTTATTCATAAATATACGAATCTTTTCTTCGATATCAGAATCAAGCTTGCAAGGTCGGTGTGTTTCTTTAGAAAAATCAAATCGGCGATAATCTACTTTCATTCTTTCTACTGCTTGAGAATCAATCTCGCAAGGAAATAATTGAGAATCTACAACAGTTACTCGAACCTCTGTTTGTTTTTCAATATAATCTTGGAATTGTACCGGTGTATTACCAACAGAAAGCAGGAATTGTTCTTTCGAAAAATCTTCCTTTTCCAAAATATTGGTGAGAATGATTTTCCCAGTTTTTTCGCCATTTTCTTCTGGCCTGACAATTGTATTACTAGAAATCGGTTTTAGGGCGACCTTCTTTGAAAAATCAAGGTTTTGGATCAATACCTCTCCATCATTAGTATAGTGCGTTGTGGGCACTTTTAGACCTACTTCTAGCGCTAGTTTGTACTGAGCCAGTCGATGTTCTTGCAAGAAATGAACAATCCGTGGTTTATCCATCCATTTTGCATTGTTTAATGTAATCCACAGATTTTTCAAAAATCCGGCATATTCCGCCGCGCTGTAGATAAAAAGGTCTCGATTAACAGCACAACTCGGTGGCGGGTTTATTCTTGTACGACGATACCATACTGCTTTTACCTCTCTTGTGTCTAATACCGTACCTTCGTTAACGGATCTTATTGAACCGAAAAATTCTTTTCCTTTAACACCAAGTGTAATTTTATAATCATCAAAGATTGCATCTGTATTGAAACGAAAATACGGCGCGGAGGCATTTTTGAGATGATATTCAACCAATTCCGTATGAAGATCAGATTTTAAAGTTATTAAGAGTATCATTTGACCCTCCTGTTAAATTGTTTCCACATGAGCCTCTTGAAAGGCTCATGTGGTTTCTCTAATCGTCGTCACAACCAGAGGGTGGATCCACGGTGGTACAATCCCTGAAGGCGGTAGTACAAAAGATGTCCTGCCCCTTTTCGCTAACCCTCCTTCCTTTTACATCAACAATGAAAGGACTTTCAGCGAGTAGGAATCCTAACGGAACATCTAAGGCCAGAGTTGTTTTCACCTCTTTTCACCTCCTTTCTGTGCGGATTTTGGGTTTTCGAAGAACCCGAATTTCTGATTTAACGCTATAACGAGGCAGGTAAGTTGTCAACATCAAAGAATTTTTAATTTATACCTATATTTTGGTATAATACCGGTACATTTAAAACCAGATAAGGTTGGTTATTTTTATGATTTTCTTCAAAAAATTGTTTTTCAATCTAAGGTTTTTGCCTATCGATATAATACTTTTTTTAAGGGGAATTAAAATAATAATTCCAGATGATTTATTTCTTCTGGAAAAAATTTTTAAACTTCGAAAAGAAGTTTACGAAGAAAAAGGCTATCGGTCATTTGAGAATGGTTGTGAATTCTGGCAAGACGAATACGACAATAAAGCAATAAACGTTGGAGCATTTAAAAATGGAGAAGCCATGGGGGCCGTTAGAATTATTTTTCGCTGTAACCCGGGTTTTCCTGTTGAAAATTATTTTAATATTAAAGAAAAAATTCCAGAAAATTGCGCGGAAATTTCAAAGCTTGTCGTAAAAAATGGTTCTCGGGGAGGGAAAAGATCTATACTGATTGGGTTAATGAAAAAAGCGCTAGATTTAAGTTTTAAAAAAAGCCTTGACCATTGGATATTTTTTATGCCAAAAGGGCTAAGCGATTCTTTTAGAAAGATGAATATAAATTTTGAAGAGATGGAGATTTACCCCGATACTGAAGAGGAAATTTATAATAAAAAAGAAATGGAAGGTTATTTTAAACAAGACATAAAACCGTACACATTAAGCCTGAAAAATTTGATATAAAATGAAAAAAAATGAATTCAATTCAGAATTTTGGGAGAAATATTTTAAAGTATACGACATATTAAATCTTTGTATCCCCTATATAAAATTAAAAGAAGAATTTATAAAATATACTGACCCAAGAAGCAAAGACAAAATACTCGACGCGGGAGGAGGGACGGGGAACATTGGCATAGAATTATACAGAAAGGGCGCAGATGTCATTATTTTAGATTTTTCTAAAGAAGCGCTCGCTATTTGTAGACAAAAAGAAACAAATATAAAAACAATGCATGCTGATTTGTCCGAACCGTTACAATTTTCAGACAATTTTTTTGATAAAATAATATCCAATAATGTTCTCTATACGATCCCAAAAGAAAAACGGAATAAAATTTTTAAAGAGTTTAACAGAATATTAAAACCTGGGGGCAAAATAATTATTTCTAACATAAAAAAAGGGTTTAACCCTGCTGTTATATACAAAGAACATGTTTTCGATTCAATCTTTAAGGATGGTTTCTGCAAAACTTTTTCAATTATATTTAAAATGATATATCCAACCTTAAAGATGTTCTACTACAATAGTCTTATAAAGAAAGCGGAAAAGCATAATAAGTATTCTTTTTTGGAACAGTTTGATCAAGAAGCTTTATTAAAAAATAACCGTTTTAAAATTTTATTATCAAAGATAATTTATGCTAACCAAGCAGTGATAAGTGTCGCTGAAAAAATTTAATAAAATATGACGATAAGTTCTCTGTTTTTAATTTTATCAGGTATTTTTAATGCACTATTGGCACTCGCCGTACTTAGAAAAGGCGAGAATCCTCGTGTAAAAAAATTCTATGGGATACTCGCCGTGAATGTGATGCTTTGGTGTCTTTCTATTTTTCTTTTTAGAACCTTGGAAACTCCATTTTTTGTAATGGCTTGGGGAAGATTGGCTCATATAGCCGCTGTTGGAATAGCTTTTTCTCTTTTCTTTTTTTCTATACATTTCCCTTATACCAGAATTAAAAAAACAAAAATCCTATCCCTCCTTTTGCTTCTTCTTTCGTTATTGCTGATCTATTTATTAATTTTTTCTAATTTAATAATAGACGGATTTAAACAAACTGATGGAGATAATTATTACCAGATAGGATACTTGTATCTATCTTACAGCCTGTTTATAGCCGTTTTTTTCTTTATTTCATTTATAGAACTTTTTATAAAATTTTTAAAATCAAAAGGCATTGAAAAATTGCAAATAGAATTTATTTTTTTAGGTTTAGTCATAACCGGCGTTGTTGGCGTTACCGCTAATTTAATACTTCCTGGAATCGGTATCATAAAATATAACTGGTTGGGACCTATCGGCACATTTATAATGCTTTCTTTCTTTGCTTATGCAATACTTAAACATCATTTATTAAACATAAAAGTTATTGCCACTGAAATTTTCAGTATATTAATGGCCGTTATTTTGTTAATTGACGCCATTTTAACTGAAAATGCCACAAGCTTTATATTAAAATTTTCACTATTTATTGCTGTCGTTATTTCCGGTTTACTTTTAATCCGCAGCGTGACGGCGGAAATCCGAGCCAGGCAAAAAATCCAGGAGCTGGCGGAAAATCTAGAAGCTGCCAATGAAAAACTGAAACAGCTAGACCAAGAAAAATCGGATTTTCTATCTATCGCTTCTCATCAGCTAAGAACTCCGATGACGGTTATAAAAGGCTACGTTTCAATGATAAAAGAAGGAACTTTCGGCAAATTGACTCCGAACGCCGAGGAAGCGATTTCAAAAGTTTATATTTCAAACCAACGTCTTATAAAACTTATTGGCGATCTTTTGGATATTTCAAGAATAGAACGCGGAAAAATGAAATATGAGTTTTCCAAACAAAATATTCAAAAAATAGTGGAGGAATCCGTGGGAGAACTAAAATCTATTGCCGAAAGCAAGGGCCTGAAGATGAATTATAAAAAACCGAAAGAAAAAATACCGGAAATAACCATGGATGGAGATTATATAAAACAGGTGGTGATGAATCTTTTGGACAACGCGATAAAATACACGATTGACGGAGGAATCAGTATTGAACTTTCAGCGGCGCCAGAAAAAGTTATTTTAAAAATCAAAGACACAGGAGAAGGCATCTCCAATGAAGGTATGAAAAAATTATTTCAAAAATACGAAAGGGGGCTGAAAGAAGGTTCGCAAGGACTCGGAATGGGGCTTTTTGTTGCGAAAAAGATAATGGATGACCATAAAGGCAAAATTTGGGCGGAATCGGGAGGAGAGGGCAAGGGAAGCACTTTTATAGTGGAATTGCCGATATCTTGATATACTATCAACCATGGCTAGAAGTTGGATAAAAGACGCGATAAACAAAACAGGCGAACAGGTAACTCTTGCCGGCTGGGTCTGGAACAGGAGAGACCACGGCAAACTTATTTTTATTGACCTTATAGATACTGGAGGAGCGATTCTTCAGGTTGTTTTTGCGCCCGGAGCAAACGGGCTTCCGCCGGGCGCTGAAACTTTAAGAATAAACGACGTTATTGAAATAAACGGGAAGATGGCTGAAAGGCCTTCGAAAATGGTTAATCTCAACCTGGAAACGGGCAAAGTAGAATTTCAGGCGGAAGAACTTAAAATATTAAACAAAGCCAACCCTGCTCCCTTTGATATTACGGACAGCGGATACGAGATAAACGAAGAGACCCGGCTTAAATATCGTTATCTTGATTTACGCAGAATTCGGCTCCTTAAAAATCTGAAAGAACGGCATAAGACGATTGATTTTATGAGGAATTTTTTGAAAGAGCGCGGTTTTACGGAAGTGGAAACTCCGATGCTGACAAAATCAACTCCCGAAGGGGCGCGTGATTTTGTGGTGCCTTCACGGTTACACAAGGGAAAATTTTACGCTTTGCCCCAGGCGCCACAGCAGTTCAAACAGCTTTTAATGGTTGCCGGGCTGGAGAGATATTTTCAAGTAGCGAAGTGCATCAGAGATGAAGATACTCGCGCAGACAGACAGCCGGAATTTACCCAGCTGGATATTGAAATGTCTTTTGCAGACAGGGAAGCGGTAATGAAATTAAACGAAGAAATGATTATTGAAACCGCGCGCTCTCTTTTTCCGGAAAAAAGAATAAAAGAAATGCCGTTTCCTCGGATATCGTATAAAGAAGCAATGGAAAGATACGGCACAGACAGGCCGGATTTAAGAACTGATAAAAATAATCCAAACGAGCTCGCTTTTTGTTGGGTTATTGATTTTCCTTTTTTTGAAAAAACCGAAAATAAAGAGTGGACTTTTACGCACAATCCATTTTCAGCGGCGATGCCCGAATGGCACGATTCGCTTATGTCTAAAAAAGACATCGGAGAAATTATCGCGGCGCAATACGATATTGTTTTAAACGGGTTTGAGATAGGCGGAGGAAGCGTAAGAAATCACAGACCCGAAGCGCTTAAGAAAGTTTTTGAAATTTTAGGATATAACGACAAACAGATTCAGGAAAATTTCGGCCACATGCTTGAAGCGTTTTCTTACGGAGCGCCGCCGCACGCCGGAATTGCTTACGGAATGGACAGGTTGATAACAATACTTTTAAACGAACCGAACATACGCGAAGTTATAGCTTTTCCAAAAACCGGCGATGGCAGAGATTTGATGATGTCCGCGCCATCGGAAATAATGGCAGGACAGCTGAAAGAATTGGGGATAGCGATTGTAAAACCTAAAACAACGAAAGCGAAAACAACAAAAAAAGTAAAGTCCAAAAAACCGTCTAAAAAGAGGAAATAAATTATTAAAAACTTCTAGCAAAAAGCACCTATTTTAGGCGTTTTTTCTATTGACTTTTTCTTAAAAAAGTGCTAAAATTAATATTAGAAAATAATAAATTCTTTGTAAAAAACAAAAGGAGGGTTAGAAATGAAAAAGGCAATAATGGTTACGCTGATAATGGCGGTTGCTGCGGTGGTTACGATTTCGACAATTGGGATTGGGTTTGCACAAGATCGAGGCCCAGTCGGTGCAGCAGCACCCATGCCGACAACGCCAGTTGAATTTCTTTTTTACCTGTACAACCTGCCCGACAATCCTCGGGCAGTAAACTCTGTGCAAAATGAATCTCTAAAATTAAGAGCTGCCAAGACTCTAATCTTCAGTTACTCGTTGGCAAGAAAGGGTCTGCAATCCGGACATGTAGACCGGCAAAAACTGCAAGAAGCCCTTGATGAGATTAACGCGGCTTCGGGATTTTTTGCGGATAAGCAGTTTGGTAATGGCAACGGGGTGTGCGAGCCCGAAGAAATGAATCTTTTTAACCAAGCCATACCTAAAAATCCGGGGCTCACCGCGCTAATGCAGCTTATGGCGTCGGGTGCAAGGTAGTAAAATTCTTTCCCGCCGGTCCTTATTGGACCCGGCGGGATTTTTGTTTTTAAAACCATTGAGAGAAAATAGAAATTATGAGAAAATAAATATATGAAATCCCATTCAAAAGTCGGAAATAGGCAAGGGAAACCCGCATACCGAACGTCTTCCAGCTTTAAAGCAAGCTTCAAGGCGAGGAAAAACATTTTTATAGAAAAACCGAAAGGAGGACGGCCCATAAAAGGAGGCAAAAAATGACGCTTATTAAAGTAAAAGTTTTTCCTGGTTCCAAAAAAACGGCGATAACGCAAAAAGCCGAAGACTCTTTTGAGATAAAAGTGAAAGGGAAGGCGGAAAGAGGAGAAGCAAATAAAGAAGCATCGGCCGCTCTCGCGGCCTATTTGAATATTCCGGCAAAAACCATAAAAATAATAAAGGGGGCGAAAAGCCCCAATAAAATTTTTTCCATCCGTGTATCAAATTAAAATCAAACAATTTGAAGGACCGTTTGACCTGCTTTTGGAACTTATAGACAAAAAGAAACTTCCGGTAAACGAGGTGTCCTTGGCCGAAGTAAGCGACCAGTATTTAAATCATCTTAAATCACTGCCGGATTTCCCGACAAACGAAGTCGCTTCTTTTATAGTTATCGCTTCAACCCTTGTCCTTATAAAATCGCGTTCCTTGATGCCGTCTCTTGCGCTTTCTTCCGATGAAGAAACCGAGATCCGTGATCTTGAAGAAAGGCTCAGACTCTACAAAATTTACCGGGCGCTAGCCAAGGAACTTGAAAAAATATTCGGTAAACAGGTGATTTTCGCGAGAGAATCCATGCTCCAGACAGAAACTATCTTCGCGGAATCAAAAGATCTCTCACTTGAAAATATATTTATCGCCGCAAAAGAAATGCTGGCGCGCCTTCCTGAGAAGGAAAATAATTTTCCGAAAGCAATAGTCAAAAAAACGATAACCCTTGAGCAAAAAATACAAGAGATAAAGGAACGGCTGAACAAAAGAATTTCGTTTTGCTTTTCTGAAATCGCCAAAAATTCCTCGGGAGGAAAAGCTGATTTGATAATAAATTTTCTCGCTCTCCTTGAATTGACAAAAAGAGGCCTTATAATGGTAAAGCAAGACAAAGTTTTTGGAGAGATAGAAATCAATAAAACGAAATAAAAATGGAATTATCAAATCACATAGAAGCCCTGCTTTTTCTTTCGGGAGAACCGATAAAATTTTCGCGGCTTTCAAAAATTTTCGATAAAGACGAAAATGAAATAAAAAAAGCGGTGGAAGAGACAGAAGATCGTCTAAAAAATTCGGGAATAAGGCTGATGAGAAAAGACGATGAAATAATGCTCGCCACGTCTCCGGAATCTTCAAAATATTGCGAATTATTCGTTAAAGAAGAATTAAATAAAAATATCGGCCGCGCCGGATTGGAAACTTTGGCAATAATAATTTACAAAAACGAAGAGAAAGACGGCGGAGTTTCGCGTTCGGAAATCGACAATATCCGCGGAGTAAACTCGGGTTTTACTTTAAGAAATCTTATGATACGGGGTTTTATAGACAGAAAAATCAATCCGAAAGACAAAAGAAGTTTCGCGTATTCGCCGACAATAAAACTTTTCCAATACTTAGGGGTTTATAAAAAAATAGATCTGCCGGAATTTGAAACTATATTAAATCAAATGGAAAATGCATCCCAAGATACTGAAAATTTGTAGTCTTGTTTTCGCGGTCTGCGTTTCATCTTTTCTCGTTTTTGAAACAATAAAAAAGCCGGAAGGTATAAAATCAAACACTGCCAGATACGACGCTTTGGCCGCGGTGCCGCTTTCAGGTGAAATAAAATTTCCGGATTTCAATAATCTGGAAATTGAAGCGAAATCCGCCTGCGTTTTCGACGTCAGACAAAACAAATTTTTATTTGAGCTAGACAGCGATAAACAGCTGCCTTTGGCAAGCGTGGCAAAACTGATGACGGCACTTGTCGCAAAAGAGAATATTCTTCCGGAAACGCTTGTGGAAATTTCAAAGGAAGCGATGATGCAGGAAGGGGATTCCGGTTTTTCGATCGGAGAGATGTGGCGCCTCCCCGATATAATGAGTGTCATGCTTTTGTCTTCTTCAAACGACGCTGCTTTCGCTCTCGCCAGTGCCAAAAGAAACACTGTTGAACCGAGCGACGTCTTGTTCGTAAAAAAAATGAACGAAAAGGCGGCTGCGCTTAACCTGAGAAATACTTATTTTTTCAATTCAACGGGGCTGGACCTTTCAAAAGGATTTTCCGGAGCATACGGCACATGCCGCGACATAACTTTTTTGGCTGATTATTTATTAAATCAATATCCGGAACTTCTTGAAATCACCACAAAAGAAAAAGCGGTGATAAACAACAGAGAATTCCAAAACACGAATAAATTATTTTACGAATTGCCTCTTCTTCTGGGAAGCAAGACCGGTTACAGCGATTTGGCGGGAGGAAATCTCGTCATAATAACAGACACGGGGATAAACAATCCCGTAATAATAATCGTGCTCGGCTCAAGCTTTGATGGACGCTTTGAAGACGCGAAAAAGATATACGAAAGGCTGTAAAGTTTCTTTTAGCCACAGCTAAAGCTTTTTTCTTTTTCGATTTTGCGATATTCTTAAAGGATGGAAACCGGATTAAACATTCTTAAAGTTTTCGGCCTATCTGCTTTAAGCTTTTTTGTCGGCTTTTTTCTGACACCGATTCTGACTCATTATCTTTATAAATACAAAGCATGGAAAAAAAATGCCAGAGACAAAGCGTTAAGCGGGGAAGAAGCGGTAGTTTTTAAAAAATTTCATCAAGAAAAAGAAGTAAGCACCCCTCGCATGGGAGGAATTTTAATATGGGGAAGCACTCTTTTGGTTTCTCTGTTTTTTTGGCTGATTTGGCAAGTTTTGCCTTCTGTTTTTACCGAAAAAATCAATTTCTTAAGCAGAGCGCAAACATGGCTGCCGCTTTTTGCTCTTATCTCAGCGTCAGTTATCGGACTTGTTGACGATATTTTTCAGGTTAAAGGCAAAGGTTCTTATATTGGGGGAGGATTAAGCCTAAAAAAAAGGCTTTTACTCGTGGCGCTAATAGGGCTTATCGGCGGAGTCTGGTTTTACGCTAAACTCGGCGCGGATACTCTCAATATCCCCTTTGTTGGAGAATTTCAAATCGGGTGGCTCCTCGTGCCGTTTTTTATTTTAGTAATGCTCGCAACTTTCAGCGGAGGAGTGATAGACGGGCTGGACGGACTTGCCGGCGGAGTTTTTGCTTCAATCTTTGCCGCCTACGCAGGTATCGCTTTTTTCCAAAATCAAATAGATTTGGCGGCTTTTTGCGCGGTTCTAACCGGAGCGATTCTGGCTTTTCTTTGGTTCAACATACCTCCGGCAAGATTTTATATGGGAGAAACGGGAACACTCGGACTTACGGCTTGCCTTACAACGATAGCATTTCTTACGGATTCGGTTTTGGTCTTGCCGGTCATCGCTTTTCCCCTAGTTGCAGCCTCAGGATCCGCCATAATACAAATCCTTTCAAAACGATTTTTTCACAAAAAAGTTTTTATAGCCGCACCGATACATCATCATTTTGAAGCAAAAAACTGGCCTTCATATAAAGTAACGATGCGTTTTTGGGTCATAGGCGTGGTTTTTGCTATAATAGGAATGGTAGCGGCGCTCATAGGATAAATTTAAATTATTCATAAATTTTTAAAATTTTAGCACATGGCTCACGACGTAATAATTAAAAATGGAATAATATTTGACGGCACCGGAGCTATTCCCGTACGCGCGGATCTCGCCATAGACAACGGTAAAGTAAACGACGTGGGGAATTATAAAAACGACAATGCCGCGGTTGTAATTGACGCGTCCAATTTATATATAATGCCTGGATTCATAGACATCACGAACCATTCCGACACTCATTGGACAATATTTTCACAACCCAAGCAGGAAAGTTTATTAAGGCAGGGAATAACCACAATAATAGGAGGGCACGGCGGAGTTTCTTTGGCGCCTTTTCTTAATTCCGAGATGCTTGATGGTCTAAACAGGTGGGTTGATACTTCAGAAATAAACATAAATTGGCAGACCGTAAAAGAATTTTTGGAGTCGGCACAAAAAATAAAAATTCCGCTGAATTTCGGAACTTTCGTGGGCCACGAAACTTTACGCGCCAGCATTCTTAAAGGAGAAGTCCGCGCCGCAAGCAAAAAAGAACTAAGCGAAATGCTAAACCTTTTAGACAACGCGCTTAAAGAAGGGGCTTTCGGATTAACCACGAATTTAGGAATTCCTCAGGGTCAAGCGGCTTCGGATGAAGAAATAAAATCGCTTTTCGCCATGACCGCGCGCCATAAACTGCTTACTTCGCACCATTTGGAAAACGAGGGGAAAAACATGCTTCCTTCAATTTCCCGTCTCATAAATTTTTTAAGAACTTCCGGAGCGAAAGGTCATATAGCTCACTTAAAAGCCATAGGCCGCAGCGCTTGGGAAAGTTTTCCGAACGCGCTAAACATGATAGAACTGGCATCAAAAGAAGGGGTTACTTTAAGCTGTGATTTTTTTCCTTACACGCGGACAGGATCCAATCTTATGAGTCTGCTTCCAAGCTGGGCATTGGCGGAAAAGAAAGAAATAATAATGGGTCTTCTTAACGACGAAGAGTCCAAACGGCATATTTTGGAATATCTGGAAACTTTAACTCTCCATTACGACAGAATAACCATTGCTTCCGCCAGCCGAGATTTTAGCATTGTCGGCAAAACAATAAACAAAATAAGCGAAGACTCGGGTTTGAGCTGCGGAGAGGTTGTACTAAAACTTCTCGAAACCAACGAGTTGCGCGTTTCTATTTTTAACGAAGTTATCTCTCCGGAAAATATAAAAGATCTGGCGAAAAAACCTTATTCCATGATATCAACGGACGGCGTCGGCTACGAAATAGAAAAAATACAAAACCAAAAAGACATGCCGCATCCCCGGTCATTTGGTTCATTTCCGAAAGTTTTTGACTGGCTGGTCAAGGAAGAAGGAATACTCACATGGGAATCGGCTGTAAGGAAAATGACTTCGCTTCCGGCGGAAACCTTGGGAATTAAAGACAGAGGAGTTCTTAGAAAAGGGTACTGGGCCGACGTGGTTGTTATTGACCCTCAAAAAATAAAAGGAGAATCCGATTACAATAATCCGTTTAAATACGCCGATGGAACACAGTATGTATTCGTAAACGGCTCTTTGGTTTTAGCGGAAAATAAATTGGCGGAAAATTACGGAGGAACAATTTTAAAAAGCAACGATTAGCCATTTCCCAATTTTCTCCCCCTAAAGCGCGGTTAAATTTCTGTTTACAATGGCATACGCAAGAAAATATGACCGGGCTTTTTTGATAACCATTGTATTTTTGGTTCTTTTCGGTTTTTTCGAATTGTCGTCCGCTTCTTTGGGGCTGACGGCCAGGGGAGACAAAAATTCGTATATAATTCTTTTTAAACAAATGGCGATCGGAGGCGCGGGATTTTTTCTGTTTTTTCTGTGTTCAAAAATACCTTACAAAAAATGGAAAACTTTCGCGATTCCTATTTTTATAGCAAGTTTTCTTCTTACTCTTTTGGTTCTTGAAAATAAATTCGGATTAAGCTCTTCGCACGGAGGAGCTAAAAGGTGGCTTAATATCGGCCCGTTCACGTTACAGCCGTCCGAGTTTCTAAAATTGGCTTTTGTGATTTATCTGAGCTCATGGCTGTCGCGGCGGCAAAATGAAATAGGCTCTTTCAAGACAGGGGTGCTTCCTTTTCTTGTCATGGCTGGTTTTGTTTCCGCCGCACTGATATTGCAACCGGACTTCGGAACATTGGGAATAATATTGATTACGGCGGCTATTCTGTTTTTTTTGGCCGGCGCAAAATGGAAACACATGGCGCTGATATTTGTTCTTGGTCCGGCTCTTGTGATAGGTCTTGCTTATGGCAGCTCTCATTTTTCCTGCCTTAAGGATTTTTCTCATCTTAAAAAACGAATAGATATATTTTTAAATCCGTCAAAAGACACCCAAGATTCCGGTTATCAATTATACCAGATGAAAACCGCAATCGGCTCCGGAGGAATATTCGGAAAAGGTTTCGGCGATGGCACTTCAAAATTCAATTTTCTTCCGGAACCGATAGGGGATTCTATTTTCGCGGTTATCGGCGAAGAATTCGGTTTTATCGGAACCTTATTTCTCTCGGGATTGTTTGTTTTTCTGTTTCTAAAATGTATAAGAATATCAATAAGAGCGCCGGATTCTTTCGGTAGACTATTGGCCGCCGGTCTTGGTATAATAATAGTCATACAGGCGTTCATAAACATGTACGCCTCAGTTGGACTTATCCCCCTCACGGGTGTGCCTTTAACATTCATTTCCCAAGGCGGCTCGGCTCTTATTTTTAATCTGGCCGAAGCGGGAATAATATTTAATATTTCAAATAACTGTTAATTTATGAAAATTCTTTTAACCGGAGGAGGAACTGGCGGTCATTTTTACCCGATTATTTCCGTCTGCGAAGCAATTTTTGACCTTTGCGAAGAAGAACGAATAATTCATCCCAGGCTTATTTTCATGTCCGACTCAATCTACGACAAAGAAATTGTCACACAGATGGGGATTTCTTTTAAAAAGGTTCGGGCGGGAAAAATCCGAAGATATTTTTCTATTTTGAATATCTTGGATATATTCAAAACCTTTTTGGGTGCGGCAAAAGCTTTGTTTTTGGTTTATTCGGAAATGCCCGATGTAATTTTTGCCAAGGGAGGTTATTCCAGTTTTCCGGCCCTTCTCGCCGGACGAATTCTTGGAATTCCTATTTTTCTGCACGAATCCGACGCAATACCCGGTAAAGTAAATTCATGGTTTGGAAAATCAGCAAAAAGAATTGCCATCTCTTTTGAAGAAGCGGGAAAATATTTTTCAAAAGAAAAGACAGCATTCACTGGCGTGCCTATAAGAAAAGAAATAACGGGTCGTACTCCCGAAGAAGGAAGGGAAGCGTTTAGTCTGGAGAACGGAATAAAAACAATCCTTGTTTTGGGAGGGTCTCAGGGCTCGCAAAATATAAACGATACTCTTTTAAACGGGATTGAAGAGCTTTTAAAAACCTATCAGATAATTCACCAATGCGGCCAGAAAAACGAAACGGAGGTCAGGTCCCGAAGCGAAGTAATCCTTGATAAATCACAATTCAAAAGCAGGTATCACCTGAAGGGTTTTATGAACGCCGGAGAAATAAGGAACGCTTCAAGCTGCGCAGATTTGGTAGTTTCAAGAGCGGGAGCAACGGCCATTTATGAAATTGCGGCATGGGGAACTCCTTCAATTATGATTCCCCTTAAAAACTCCGCGCAAAACCATCAAAAAGCGAATGCGTACGAATATTCAAAGAAAGGAGCGGCGGAAGTGGTTGAAGAAAGCAATCTGTCGCCTCATGTGCTTATTTCGGAAATAAACAGAATTTTTTCTTCCCCCGAAGCATCAATCAAAATGGCCGATTCGGCAAAGAAATTTTCCAAGCCGGAGGCCGCCAGAAAAATAGCCCAGGAAATAATAAATTTAGCGCTTGAGCATTCAGCATGATATTCAATTTTTTAAAAAATAAGGGTAAAAATCCGCGGGTCCGTTTCGCGCCAAGCCCAACAGGGCCTTTTCACGTAGGCGGCGCAAGAACCGCGCTTTTTAACTATTTATTCGCGAAAAAAAACGGAGGTGAATTCGTATTACGAATAGAAGACACGGACGCGGAGAGATCCGACAAAAGGTTTGAGAAAGATATCGTCGATGGGTTGAATTGGCTGGGAATAAAATCGGATGAATTCTGCAGGCAAAGCGAGAGAACGGATATTTACGAAAAGTATCTGAAAAAAATAATTTCCGGAAGGGAAGCGTTTTGGTGCCATCACACGAGAGAGGAGCTCGCGGAAGAAAAGACAAGACAAATGGAAAACAAAGAGCCTCCAAGGCATGTATGCGAACATAAAAACGAAAAAGAAAACAAAACAGGAGGAATAATAAGATTAAAGGGTTCCGACAAAAAGATAAAGTTCCACGATTTGATAAGAGGCGACATTGAGTTTGATTTGTCGCTTTTGGGAGATATCGCAATCGCGAAAGACGAACGAACCCCATTGTATAATTTCGCGGTTGTAGTCGACGATAACGAAATGGGAATAACACACGTAATACGCGGAGAAGACCATATTTCAAATACCCCAAAACAAATGATTATCCAAAAAGCGCTTGGCATAGAGAGCCCGCTATACGCCCACATACCCATGATTCTTGGAACGGACAGGTCAAAGCTTTCAAAACGCCACGGCGCCACTTCCGTAAACGAATACCAAAGACTGGGATATCTGGCCGATGCTTTCATAAATTTTATGGTGATGCTTGGATGGAATCCCGGCGACGAAAAGGAAATAATGGACAAAGAAGAAATCACTAAAAAATTCTCTTTAGAGAAAATACAGAAAGGCGGCGCCGTATTTAATATTGAGAAATTAAACTGGTTCAACAAAGAATACGTAAAAAAGATGCCCGCGGCAGAACTCGCGAAAACGGCCGCGGAATTTATGCCGGAAGAAGTGAAAGAAAAAATAAAAGAAAACTTCGCCTATTGGGAAAAAATTATGGAAATGGAAAAAACAAGAATTACGGTTTTTTCAGAAGTAAAAGAAAATACAGGCTACTTTTTCGTAAACCCGAGTTTTCCTAAATCGCTTTTGGTTTGGGAAGACGACAAACCCGAAACCGCCAAAGAACACGTCAATAAAATTATAGAATCGCTGTCCTCCTTAAAATCGGCCGATTTCAGCAAAGAAAGCGTGAAAGGGGCAATATGGGCATATGCCGAAGAAAAAGGCAGGGGAAGCGTCTTATGGCCCTTCAGGGTGGCATTAACAGGGTTAGCAAAATCTCCTGACCCTTTCGGGATTGCGGAAATCCTCGGGAAAGACGAAACTTTATCCCGTCTTAACCACGCAAAACTTATTTTGCATGGCTGATAATATATAAAAAAACGTCATCTTAAAAATGATAAAAAAGTTATCAACGTTTGCTTTTTTAATTATCGCGGCCGAATTTGCAAATTCGGTTTGTCCTGTTTTTTCCGCGCTCGCCCAGGAAGAAAAAGTGGTTGAAATACAATCGCAGATAGAACAAAAAAATCAGGAAATCAAAAAAATCGAAGAAGAAATAAGCGGCTACAAAAAAGAGATAGATAAAACCGCAGAGGAAGCGAAAACTTTAAAAAACGAAGTTTCAAAATTGACGAAAACGGGAAACAAGCTCAACGCTGAAATAAACTTAACCGCCAAGCAGATAGAAAACACCAATCTTCTTATAGAAAAACTGGATATTGATATCCAAGGCAAGACCAAAGACATGGGGAACGCGAAAAATTCCCTGGCAGAAATACTTAGAAAATTA
The DNA here is from genome assembly GCA_028711505.1 of Candidatus Paceibacterota bacterium. Lineage (NCBI taxonomy): Bacteria > Bacillati > Minisyncoccota > Minisyncoccota bacterium. Next base: position 140,966 of record JAQTSC010000001.1, read on the forward strand.
AACGAGGAAGAATCGAAGACTCTTGTGGAAATACTTCTTGCCGAAGGCGATATTTCGGATTTCTTCAGCAACTTGGAAAGCATGGAATATCTGCAGAAAGACATAAACGATCGTCTTGAAAATCTAAGAATGATAAAATACGGTCTTGAAAAAGACCAGGATTCAAAAGAATCGGAAAAATCAAACCTGGAAAATTTACAGGATAATTTAAGCGACCAGAAAAAAATAGTGCAGACAAACAAAAAACAAAAAGATACATTGCTAGTGCAGACAAAAAACAAAGAAGAAAATTATAAAAAAATTCTTGAAGAGAAGACTAAGCAGAAAAAACTTTTTTTGGACGAGTTAGCCAACCTTGAAGCTGCGCTTCAAATTGAAATAGACCCCGGAAGAATTCCTCTTCCGGGAACAGGAATTCTTGGATGGCCGTTTGAAAACGCTTCTTTAAACGAATGCACCAGGGGAAGCAAATCAAGCCCTGGTTCTGTCAATTGTATAACTCAATTTTTCGGAAATACTCCTTTTGCCACTCAAAACCCCCAGGTTTACGGAGGAACAGGTCATAATGGGATAGATTTCAGAGCTTACACGGGGACAAAAGTTCTTGCTTCGGCGCAAGGGGTAGTGGAAGAAACCGGCAATACCGACGAAATACCTGGATGTTATTCTTATGGCAAATGGGTGCTTATAAGGCACAATAACGGCCTTTCAACGCTTTACGCTCATCTTTCGCTAATAAAGGTCTCTGAAGGCGAACAAGTGGTTAGGGGACAAACAATTGGATATTCAGGAGAAACCGGCTACGCTACTGGACCACACTTACACTATACTGTCTATGCCACACAAGGAGTGCAGGTTGTAAGACTTGGCGACATAAAAAAATCCAAAACTCCATGCTCAAACGCGCGCATGCCTATAGCCGATAAAAAAGCATACTTGAATCCTTTGTCATATTTATAAATATCTTTTATAATTATAAATCATGAACCCAGACGCAGGTTTTATAAAACTTCTGATAATCATAATCATAGCGGTACTCATATTAAGCGCGTTTAACATCGATTTAAGAGGCTTTTTGACAAGCGATGAGGTAAAAGGCAACTTTTCATTTCTGTGGCAGAGCGTTAAAGACATCTGGAACGGCTACTTAATAAACCCGGCCAATTTTGTTTGGAGCATTTTTTACAACTATATCTGGGTATCTTTTATGGATAATATGGAACGGATAAAAGGAGGAGAGCAGCCAAAGTTCATTGAAGAAGCGCCGGTGTATCAATAAAAACAAAACGAATAAAAAATAAAAAAAGAGCGGGGAATAAGGCTGTTGGGAAACGGTCTTATTTTTAAATGCTTCATGTCGCAAAAGGTATATTGTGCGTCGTTATATATTTTGGAAAATAAAGGTTTTTGTATTATCCCCCATCGGTAGTAAAATACCTTTATGAGAATATCCTACTCATCTCTTGAAACCTACAAATCTTGTCCCAAAAAATTTAAATATCAGGAACTGGACAAGATAAAAGTTCCTAAATCAATTGAAGCCGCGTTCGGAACAGCGGTGCATTCGGCTCTTAAAAAGATGTTTGAAAGAACCCCCCTCTACCCCACTCTCGACGAAATCTCGGGTTTTTTCATTGACGCGTGGAAAGAGAAATTACTGAAAATAAATCCGGAAAAAGTATCCGAGAGCGCGCAAAAAGCGTACACGGAAGAAGGCCTTGTTCTTCTAAAAAATTTCTACAAGAAAAATCCTCCCTGGAATTTTAATGCCGTGGAACTTGAATCGAGGTTTGAAACAGTTCTTGAAGATTCTAAAACCGGCGAAAGACATACTTTGTCCGGAATAATAGACAGAATAGACAAATCGCCGGAATCGGACGCGTATGAAATAATTGATTACAAAACTTCCAAAAAAATGCCTTCTCAGGAATCCCTTGATAAAAATCTTCAGCTCTCCATATACGGGTTGGGGCTTCTCCAAAAATGGCCCCGCCTTAAACCGGAGAATATAAAACTTTCTCTCTACTTCCTTCCGCACAACGAAAAAACCGAAACAAGAAGGACGACTGAACAGCTCGCGAAGACAAAGACAGCAATACTTGAAACGATAAACGAGATACAAGAGCTTATAAAAGACAACAAAGAATTCATTCCCCTCCCTTCCGGATTATGCGGCTGGTGCGGATACAAAAAAATGTGCCCGATGTGGAGGCACTTATATAAAGAGCAAAGTGAAAAACAAAAAACCAAAAGCGAGATAGAGCAAGCGATAGACGAATATTTTGAACTGAAAGACGAAACCTTAAAAAACAACAGAAAGCTGAAAGCAATACAGGCAGACGTAATAAAATTTATGAACCAAGAAAAAGTGGAGCGCGTTTTCGGCGGGCCGGGATATCTTACGCGTCTTATTCAGGAAAGAACGAGTGTTGATTCCGCCAAGGCCAAAAAAATTCTTGAAGAAATAAACCGGCTTGAAGAAGTTATTATCAAAAAAACTTTTACGACGCTTAAAGCCAGCAAGAAAAAAATTTCGAAACCCGATACTACTTCCTTATAATCAATCTCTTTTTAAACTTTTTGGCGCCGAAAAATTTCGCGGCGTATCTTGCCGCTTTGTCCGGATCAAAACTTTTGCAGGAAAAAATATCCAGATATGCCGAATTATACAAATCCGAAAAATGACCGACTATGGAGCTGGTTTCTATAAGCTGCACCAGAGAAAAACCGGCTGTTTTCGGGCTGCCATGCCCGAAATTGGGGATAAACGCCTTGCCGTATTTCTTCATTTTTATTTCCGCACAAATACCATCTATAAATTCTTTTATCTTTTTCTTTGAACGGATGGTTTCGGGGTTGCACCCGTAGAGATCAAGATTGAGTTCAAGCCCGTAATCATCTTTGTTGAACGTTTTTTTCTTTTCCATTTTTTATTATTAATTTATATTTTTGTCCTTAATCCTCTTTTAATCTCAACCACTTCCACCCTTTCCGGGGTGAAAGCTTCTTTCAAAACGGAAAGCACGCTGAACGATTTGACCGTTTGACCGCAAGTAAAAACATCTACTGCCATATAACCGTATTCCGGCCAGGTGTGAATGCTGATATGCGATTCCGAAATAAGAACCAGTCCGGAAATTCCCTGAGGATTGAATTTATGGACGCACAAATTAAGAAGCGTAGCGCCAGACGCTTCTACGGCTTTCCTAAGAACACTCTCGACAAATTCGGCTGAATCAATATTTTTTACTCCCCAAAATTCAGAAAGGATATGCCGTCCAGCATACCCCCCGTTTTCGGGCTCGGTTGAACTTTCTTTTTCCATCTCTTTTTCTGCTATTCTATTTCTGTAATGTTAAATACTATCTTAACAATTTTATAATCCCTTGCAACTGGAAGAAGGTGAATAACCCGCCTTCTCCGCATCCTCCTTACTCTTAAACCAAATCTTATTTTCCTCTTTTATGTTCTGCGCTCCCGGACACCATGGATAATGATACTTCGTGCCATTCTTGCTGGCAACATAAAGCATCTCTCCCGTCTCCGTATTAAGATCCTCCCCCACCGAAACGGTTGCTCCGGTTTGCGCCCCTTCATTTCCATCTTTTGCGACAGCGCTCGAAAGAGACGCTGCATTTTTTATTTTAACAGACTCTTTGTTTTCGTAAATAACCGACAACCTTCCAAGACCAAAACAAATAAGTCCGGTAAAAATTAAAATCGAAATAAAAATAATATCGTTTCCAAATGGCCGAATTTTATCCTTAACTCCGCCAGAAACAAAAAAATTTATTTTCTGCCAAAACGAAAGTTTCGGGTTTCTAACGGTGTTGACTAGCGCTGTTTTTTCTGCTAAATTCATAAGATTAAACCCCGCCTTAATTTTACGAAATTATGCGCGGCGGACCATATTACTAAGTAAAAACAAGATTAAAGCGGGGCGGCTATTTTCTGAAATTTGCCGCGCGCATTAAAAAAATCAGCCATGGCGCATACAAAAGCAGCAGGTTCTACAAAAAACGTACATGATTCAAAACCGAAATATCTGGGGGTAAAACTTTCAGACGGACAAACCGCGCAAAACGGTTCTATTATCGTTAGACAAAGAGGCACAAAATTTGTCGCCGGAAAAAACGTCGGTATCGGGAAAGACCACACGCTCTTCGCGCTTTCCAAGGGAACGGTAAAATTCAAAGAAACAAGAAAGACCGGATTTAACGGAAAAGGCAAAAAAATATCCGTAGTGGATATAAGACCGACAACCGCGCTAAAATCAAGCTAAGCCGTTTTCTCTTTTTTCTTCCCTACGGATTGTTTGCGTTTCGGTTTCTGTTTTTCTTCTTTCAAAACTTCTACTTTCAGGACAACTTCCCCTATTTCAACTTCGTGCGAGCCAATTTCTTTTATTGGCTTCTTAATTTTTATTTTTTTCGGAAGAATTTCCAAACCTGATTTTTCTTTTATTTTCTCGGAAATTTCTTCCGCGCCGATACCGGCGAACAAACTTCCCTTCTCGTCAGACTGGCAAGAAATACTCAAACCTTTTTCTCCGAGCTGTTTTAATGCCTGTTCTATTTTAGCGTCTTCATGACTTTTCTTTTCGAACTCTTCTTTTTTGAGTTCTTCCGCCTTTTTTATGAGTTCCGGCGTTGCCAAAACAGCCAATTTTCTAGGCAAAAGAAAGTTTCGCCAGTATCCCAATTTCGCTTCTCTGATTTCGTTTTTATTGCCGAACCCGGCAACATCCTGAATTAAAATTATTTTCATTTTATTTTTTTATTTTTATTTATTCCCAATTATTAACAATTTCAACGGCTTTTTCCATCTGTTTGTCTCCTTTGTCAGCTTCTCCCAGTTCAACCTTCACATCCGGCTCCAACCCGTCTTTTGATATTGAACGGCCGTTAGGGGTAAGCCAATTGGCTATGGTAAGTTTCAGCGAACTGCCATCCGCTATGTCTATTGCCTGCTGGACCGAACCCTTGCCATAAGTTTTTTCGCCGACAAGCTTGGCGATTCCGTATTCCTGCAAAGCGCCCGCCAAAATTTCAGAAGCCGAAGCAGTTCCTTCATTCACCAATATAACGAGGGGAAGATTCTTAAAAATGTCATACCCTTTGCTTGAATAAGAGTTTCTTTCTCCTGTTCCAAATTCCTCTATGACAACTTCTTTGCCGAGCGGCAAGAACCAGCTGGCGATATCAACCGACGATTCAAGATAACCGCCGGCATTCCCCCTAAGGTCAATTATCAATTTGGAACTTCCCGAATCAACCATTTCTCTAAGCGCCTGCTTGAACGACGATTCGGAATAAGCGGAAAAGCTGTAAAGTTTAATTACAAAAATGCCTCCGTCTTTTTTCTCGGTTTCCAAAGGAGGAATTTGAATTACATCCCTTTCAATTTCTAAAACCCGGGATTCTTCTTCATTTTCTCTAAAAATCGTAAGCGCAACTTTTGTGCCCTTGGGCCCGCGTATAAGTTTTACGGCTTCATCCACGGCAAGGTCGGAAGTTGTTGTTTCGTCTATCTTAAGAATCTGATCACCGGTTTTTATTCCGGCTTTCTCTGCAGGAGAACCCTTAATGGGAGCCACAACCACGAGAACTCCTTTTTTAATTCCTATTTCCATCCCGACACCCTCGAAATCACCGCGTACGCTGCTTTCAAATATCTCGGCTTCCTGGGGCGGGAAAAAAACGCTGTAAGGGTCTCCAAGCGACGCCACAAGCCCCTGCGTTGCGCCCCAAACCATTTTCTGGCGATCTATACTGCCCTTAGCGGCATATTGGTTTTCTATGGTGTTCCAGACCTTCCAAAAGGGGCTGAAATCAACCGTTTTATCGGAAGCAACAGAAGCATCGTCTTTATTCAAAAGAGCCAAGACTTTTTCGGCCTCCGGCCTGTTCTCGTATCCTAAATACATTCCGGAAACAAAGACCACGACAATTAAAGCCGTGAGTCCTCCGAAAAAAGAGGTTTTTTTGACAAATTCAGACATTTATTCAGATTAAATTAAGATTGAATAAAGATTTTAAAAATGATTTTCGTTCCAGAAAAAACGCCAAAAATCCTTCTGAAAATACCGTACCGATATGCGCTAAAAATTTGTCCGAACCGGAACTATACGATATAATAAGCCATATGATATCAACAATCAAGCACAACGATATAACTTGGGTAAACGCTATTTCCCCAAGCGTTAAAGAGATAAGCGAGCTTGCCGAAAAATATGGAATCATTCCCAAAATTGCCGAGGAAATGGCGAGTCTCACGATGCATCCGAAAGTAGAATTATACGAAAACTATATTTATCTAGTGCTCCATTTCCCTACCCTGAAATCGGACATTGGAGCAAGGCAAGCGCTTAAAAACGACAAACGCGGCAATTTAAACGGCAACAATGAAATCGATTTCGTCATCGGCAGAAATTTTATCTTAACGGTCCAATATTCTATTTTTCCGCCTCTTGAGGAACTTTTTAAAAATGCCAAAGCAAAGAAAAAATTCCATGATGATTACTTTAAAGAAGACGCGGGGATTCTTGGCTTCAAAATAATAAAAGAATTGCTGGGTGTTTCGGAAATAATTTTGGAACAACTTTTTCTCAAAATATCAAGAACAGAAGAATTGGCCTTTGACGGCTTCGAAAAAGAAACCATCAAAAAAATATCGGTTTACAAAAGAGACCTGCTTAATTTCAGGCGTTCATGCCTTCCCCACTACGGAATTATTTTTTCTTTCGAGCAGAAAGCTCAAGAGTTTTTCGGAACATATTTTGGAAAATATTCGAACACCCTTTCAAGCAAATGCCTGAAAATAAAAAATCTGATGGAAAACGCGAGTGAGACGCTGGAATCGCTAAGGCAAACAAGCGAATCTCTTCTGACAATGAAAACAAACGAAATTATGAAAACCCTCACGATAATAGCTTTCATAACTTTCCCTCTTACATTACTCGCTTCGCTTTTTGGAATGAATACGATATTCACTCCGATTTTGGGCGTAAAAGGAGATTTCTGGATCATTATAATCATAATGGCCGTTGCCGTAGCCGGGATGCTTGCCTTCTTTAAGAGCAAAAAGTGGCTGTAAACAGATTATAAAAAGGATAAAACAAAAGTCCGAATTACACATGCTTTTATACAATTACCTTGGCCGTAAAAAAGAAATTTTTAAACCTCTGAAAAAGGGTTTTGTCGGTTTGTACACATGCGGCCCGACTGTTTATGACCGCGTACATATAGGAAACTTCAGAACTTACATATTCGAAGATCTCTTGAAAAAAACTCTTGAAGAAGAAGGTTTTAAAGTAAAGCACGTAATGAATATTACAGACATAGACGACAAAATAATCAAAAAAATGCTTTCAGAGGACAAAACTCTTGGCAAAATCACGCGTCCCTTCACCAAAGCGTTTTTGGAAGACGCCCAAAAATTAAACATAAAAAAAGCTGATTTACTGCCTAAGGCGACCGGGCACATAAAAGAAATGGCCAAGCTCATAGAAAAACTTCTTAAAAAAGGATACGCCTACAAAAGCCAAGACGGCTCGATATACTACAACGTTTCAAAGTTCAAAGAATACGGAGTTTTGTCTCGAATTCCTCAGTCCGACCTTAAACACGGCTCAAGAGTAGAAGCCGACGAATATAACAAGCTTAACGCCGGAGATTTCGCTTTGTGGAAAACGGCAAAGCCAAGAGAGCCGAAATGGAAAACTTCTTTTGGCGAAGGAAGACCCGGCTGGCACATAGAATGTTCCGCGATGAGCGGAAAATATCTTGGAGAAACTTTTGACATCCACGCAGGAGCGGTTGATTTGATTTTTCCCCACCATGAAAACGAGATCGCTCAATCAGAAGCCGCTTCGGGTAAAAAATTTGTAAATTACTGGGTGGAAGGAGAGCATCTTCTGGCTAACGGAGAAAAAATGTCAAAATCTCTCGGCAATTTTTTTACGCTGGAGGATATCTTAAAAAAAGGTTTTGACCCTTTGGCTTTCCGTTATCTGGTTTTAAGCGCGCACTACCGCTCAAAATTAAATTTCACATGGGAAGCGCTTGCGGCGGCTGAAGAAGGACTTAAAAATTTAAGGTATCTTTCTTTTGAAAAATATCTATTCCCTGCAAAAGAAAAAACCGATACGAAAAAAGAAAGAAAATACGAAAAAAAATTCAGAGAAGCCCTTGATAATGACTTAAACGCGCCGCAGGCGCTAAAAACTTTGTGGGAAGCGCTTCGCGACAATTCCCTGCCCCTTAAATCCAAAACAAAGCTTGTAAAAATTTTTGATAAAGTTTTGGGTCTTGGACTAAAAACCAATTATAAAATTCCGGCGGAAGTCTTAAAAATTTCCAGAGAGAGGGAAAGGGCGAGAAATAAAAAAGAATGGCAAACAGCCGACCTGCTAAGAGAGAAAGCAAAAAACCTTGGATGGGTTATTGAAGATTCCTCCAAAGGAGCAATTCTAAGGAAAAAATAAAAAAGACCCGCTTGCGAAACAAAACAAGCCATACAAATCCTGTCTATAATATTACCCACACATTATCAACTCTCTATCAGAAAATCGGCTTGTTCAAGCCGATTTTTATCTGGTATATTCTATACATGGTACGAATTCCTCCAAACAACAGCGAAGCGGAAATATCGACTTTAGGCGCCCTGCTTATCCGGCCGGACACTCTAAACAACATCGTTGATTTTTTGGGATATGAAGATTTTTATGACGAAAAAAACCGCCATATCTTTCAAGCAATAACAGACATCTCCGCGGAAGGTTCGCCCATAGACCTTTTATCGGTTTCAACAAAACTCAAAGAAAAAGGAGTCCTGGAAAAAATCGGCGGAAACGCTTATCTCACGCGTCTGATGAACAGCGTACCGACCGCCGCAAACGCCAAATATTACGCCGAGATAATCCACAAGAAAAAAATATTAAGAGATATGATAGAAGCGTCGGATTTTATTTCCGACCTGGGCTACCAGGAAGACGAAGACGTCGATTCCCTTTTGGACAAAGCGCATCAGAAAATTTTCAATATAGCCAAAATTTCATTAAAAAGATTTTTTGAACTGAAAAATCTTTTGGAAGAAACTTGGGAACGCATAGACCGGCTTCATAAATCAAAAAACGAGATTCGCGGAGTTCCAACGGGGTTTGCCGATTTGGACGCGAAACTCGGCGGTCTTCAGAAATCCGATTTAATAATACTCGCGGCGCGGCCGTCCGTCGGGAAAACATCGCTCGCTCTTGATATAGCAAGAAATGCCGCCGTAAAACACAATATCCCCGTTGGTATATTCAGCCTTGAAATGGCAGCCCAGCAAATAGTAGACCGCTTTCTCGCGGCGGAAGCGCATGTAGACCTTTGGCGATTAAGAAACGGCAGGCTTTCGGAAGGAGAAGATTTTGTAAGAATAAGCGACGCCTTGGCGCGCCTTTCCAAAGCGCCGATTTTTATAGATGACGACCCAACCTCGAACATTTTACAGATGCGCGCCAAAGCGCGCCGGCTTCAAGCTGACCACAACGTCGGACTTATCATAGTGGATTATCTCCAGCTTATGACGCCCCGCCGCGATAACGACAGCGTTGTGCAGCAAATGACGGAAAATTCACGCTTTCTCAAATCGCTTGCCCGCGAAATCAACGTGCCGGTTTTGGCTATTTCCCAATTATCCCGCGCCGTTGAGCAGCGTCAGCCTCCCATACCGCGTCTTTCAGACTTGCGAGATTCCGGTTCCATAGAGCAAGACGCGGACGTTGTCGCTTTTATTTATCGCGAAGATAAATATAAAAGAGATACGGATAAACAAAACATCGCCGAAATTCTGATAGAAAAACACAGAAACGGGCCAACGGGAAAAGTAGACCTTTATTTCAACCAGGAAAAAACAAGCTTCATGACCATAGAAAAAGAATTTTTGGGAGACGTGGGAGAAGAAACAAACGAAAACGGAGCGATGAATTTTTAACGCACTTTCATCCGCAGCAGCCATGTCCATCCCAATTCAAAAACTTGCTGAATATTTTGAAAAACTGCCCGGCATAGGCCCGCGGCAGGCAAAAAGATTTGTTTACTCTCTTCTTCTTAAAGACGAACCCTTTTTAAACGGGCTCTCGGACGCGATTTTGGGACTTAAAAAAAACACCGCAAAATGCGCTGAGTGCCGCAGATATTTTGAAAAAAGAAACGACGACGACGTCCGATGCCCGATATGTTCGGACATAGGACGCGAAAAAGAATTTCTCCTTGTTATTGAAAAAGATGTGGATATGGAAAATATCGAAAAATCCGGCTCATACCGCGGGTATTATTTCATCTTGGGCGGACTTGTGCCGGCAATCGGCTCGGAAATGCCAAAAGAAATAATGATGAAAGAGCTTTTTGAAAAAACAAAAAGTTCGGCAAAAAACGGACTAAAAGAAATAATTCTCGCTTTTGCCGCCACTCTTGAAGGAGAAAACACTTGCCGCTATATAGAAAAAATACTCGAACCGATTATCCAAGCCGCGGGAATAAAAATAAGCCGTTTTGGACGCGGCTTATCGACTGGTACGGAAATTGAGTATGCGGACACAGATACTATTAAAAACGCCGTAGAAAGAAGAACCTAATATCCCCGACACCCAAAAGCTGGATTAAAAATCGGAAATAACAGCTTCGGTATAAGTTTGGCGATGCCCTTGCTTGCGGCTGCGCCGCGTCTTTGATTTATACCGGACATTTGTGATTTTTTTGCCCCTTTTCTCTCCCTGCCATTCGGCGGGAATTTTTATTCCCGAAAGATACGGATTCCCTATCTTCACGCTGCTCGCCTTCGACAAAAGCAAAACTTTGTCGAAAACAATAGATGAACCTTCCTCTTGTTTTTTAAGTTTTTCTATCTTTATTTTCTGCCCGGGAGTGACCAAATACTGCTTGCCGCCGGTTTCAATAACGGCGAAATTTGAATTGCCAACACTCTTTTTTTCTTTTATTTTCTTGACTGCTTTAACCATATCTGATTATTTTACATAATGGCAAAATAAATGCAAGAAAAAAGCGACCCTCTCATAAGGGTCGCTTGTCGCGATAAACTTTTATTCACTCTTGAAAAATCAAGTTCCCGGCGTTTCCTTTTTCTTCCGAGCTTCTTCGGGGGTCAGAAAAATAGCGCTGCAATCCAGAAAAAATCTTCTCTTCTCTCCGGACAACAGGAAACGAGAACGGATAAAATCCTGATTGCTTCCAAGAACATATCCTTCGCAAAACAGTTCATTCGTGAAAGAAGAAAAATCTTTTTTCAGACGCTTGATTTCCTCTTCTATCTGGTTTTCCGGAACCTGCAACCATTGGCCGCCATTACAAACCCTTGCATACTCAAGCCGCAGAAAAGCTTTATTTAACGCTCCTATAAAATTACTGACTTCAAAAGCAAGTTCAGGAGATACCTGTTTGTCTGGCCAGGTAATTTCTATGCTTATTCTTTCGTCATTCAAAATAAACCTCACCCCAAGCCATGGATTATTTTCCATCTTTTCCCCTCCTTTCTTTTTTTTTGTCTATCTTTTTATTTAATATCACGCCTCCTCCGGCTTGTCAATATAAACCGCCTCGCTCACGATTCCCTCGCCTGTTATCCTCAAAACATCTTTATCTATTTTCTTAAACTCCTTTGACGCGCTGTTATAGGCATTTACAGTAGTCTTCAAATTGCCCCCGATTTTAAGCATAAAATCCTCGTAGGTTTTTAGATGTCTTCCCAAATCTTCCACCCGTTTTCTGATTTCTTTCGCCGATTCCTCAATCTGCAAAGCCCGAAGTCCCTGCATAACAGTCTGGAGATAAGCCATAAAAGAAGTCGGAGAAACGATAATCACTTTCTTCTGGCCAAAAGCGTATTCAATAAGATCGCGAGTATTCGTCTTTACCGCGCCTACCTGGTTTACAAGCAAATCGTAATAAATCGCTTCAGCCGGAATAAACATAAAAGCGAAGTCCATCGTTCCTTCGTCCGGCCTTATGTATTTGGCGGTTTCATCTATCCGATTTTTCAAATCCTGCTTAAAAAGTTTTTCAAGTTTCTCTTTTTCAACTTCATTTCTTTCTTCCAAAATCCTGTTGTAATTTTCAAGCGAGAATTTTGAATCAACCGGAAGGATTTTTTCTTTGTCCAAAAATATGGCGGCATCCACTATTTCTCCATCTTTGAATTTATACTGCATCTGGTACCTGTTCGGAGGCAAAACATTTTTTAAGACAGTTTCAAGATAATATTCACCGAGTATTCCTCGCTGTTTGGGGTTTTTCAAAACATCCTGTAAATTTTTAAGCTGGTCCGCGAAACTTACCACTTGTCTGTTCGTTTCGTCCAATTTAGTGAGCCGCTCGGTAACGTCTTTTATTATGCTCGCGCTCTGGGAAAATTGATGCTGAAACATTTTCGTTGAATCGCCCAATTTCAAATCCACCTGAGAACCGAAATTTTGAAGCGTCGCTCGCATTTCTTCCATTTGTTTCTGAAGCATTAAAAAAGAGCTGGCATCTCCTTCCCCTCCCTTTCTTTTTGAAAAAAATAAACGCGCCATAAAAACGCCGATAAAAACCCCAGCTAACGCCAAAAAAATTGTGATAAAAGTTTGGTCCATTCCGTTAAAAATAAGAAACTTTCGTTTCCGTAATTATGCTTATAATCTTTTAATTAAAAATGTCTCTAGAACAAAGGCAGAAAATACTTGCAGCATTCAAACGCCAAAAAAAGCCCGTAGACGGCAAGAAGCGCCGCTCCTTCCTTTTTTGAGATAAACGCCTTTGAAAAAACAAACATATTAAACATAAAAAGACCCAAAAAAAGCGTAAAAGCGAGAAAAACGAAGTCAAAAGAAATATTCGTTTTAATCGGATTTATAAGCCCCACGAGACCGACAATGAAAGTGGAGTTAAACGCCACGCTTCCAAGCGAATTGCCTATGGCCATCGAAACATGTCTTTTAAGCCGCGCGCGGACTCCAAAAGCAACTTCGGGCAAGGCTGTTCCCAAAGAAACAAAAACCGCCCCAAAAAGCATTATTCCAAGAGTTGTTTTCGCCGCAAGATTTTCCCCCGCCCACACTATGGCATTAGCGCTTAATATCAATATAACAAGAGCCAACGCGAAAAATAAAAGATGCCCGAATATTTTTAATGAAGGATGCAATCCATTATGCAAAGAAATCGTCTTTGAAAAATACTCCTTTTCTTTGTAAAGCGTTAAAAGATACAAAATAAACGCCAAAATAAGAAGGGCTCCGTCTGACCGCGAAACCATTCCGTCGCTTGCCAAAAAAATCGGCAAAAACGCGGCAATGGAAATAATCCAAAAATTTCTTTTTGAAATCTTTCCTTCCACCTTAAGCCCATTTCCTATAAAAATAATAAGGCCTATAACCAAAGTAATATTTATTATATTCGCGCCAAGGATGTTCCCCAAAGAAAATTCCGGAATCCCTTTCAAAGACGAAGTAATCCCGACAAAAAGCTCGGGAAAAGATGTTGCCAAGCTCATAAAAATAAAAGCGGCAAGATATTCCGAAATACCGAAGGCGCGGGAAAGATAAGAAAGAGAACCGACTAAAAAATCGCTTGATTTGGCTATTGCCAGAAAAGCTAAGATAAAAACCAAAATATATAATTCCACGGAAAGCATTATCATATTATAGCCAAAACCGTTTATTTTATAAACGGACAACGCGGATGAGAAAAAATTGACACGAGCACCAAAACGCGTAGCATATAAATAAGTTATACCGGAGAGGTAAGTTCAGACGGGAACTGTCGGCCTACAAGCCGTGGAGGGCAGGACTTCCGACTGCCCCTCTCCACCAAAAGACGAAAGAGACCTGTACCAGGCCTCTCTTTTTTTACTCGTTTTATGTCTTTTAACCCTTCCGTAAAAGCAGTTTTCGCTCATAGCCCCAAGGGGAATCGAACCCCTGTTTCATGGATGAGAACCATGTGTCCTGGGCCACTAGACGATGGGGCCCCAAAACAAATACATTTTTACCTATTCAACCACTCTTTTTCCTGCCTGACAAGAAGTTCTTTTCTGCGTTCCGGACGCGCTATTATTTCTTCCACAATCTTTTCCATCCTCATTGACTGAGAGCCTTTTACTAAAATCAGATCTCCTTCTTCTATAATTTCCTCTACTTTTTTCTTCGCCGCCGACGAGTCGGGAAACTCAAAAATGTTTTTCGCAATAAAATTATTTTCCCGTAAAGTTTCCGCCATAAATTTCATTCTTGGGCCGATGCTAAAAACAATTTTCGCCCCGGATTTCAAAATATATTCCGCCATCGCTTTATGCGATTCAATCGCATATTTTCCCAGCTGAAGCATATCTCCCAAAACAACGATTTTTCTTTTTGCCGGAATATCAGCCAAAGTTTCCAGAGCCGCGCGCATCGCCATTGGCGACGCGTTATAGGTATCATCCAACACAAAACTCCCTTTTTCTCCTTCAATTAATTTAAGCCTGCCCGCGGGAGATTCATAAGAAGAAAACGCTTCGGACATTTCAACCAAATTCAATCCAAAAGATTTTCCTACAGCGAATGCCGCCAGAATCGGATAAACATGATGTTTTCCAAAAACATTAAAAAGCCGGACCGGTACGCTGCCTCCTTCACTGTCTACTTTAAAAGTAATTCCTTCGGGAATTATTTTGTTTTGATCCCCTTCCTTGTAAATTATTTTATATCCGGACGCGACAATATCGGCTCCTTCTCCAAAACCGTAAGAAATTATTTTTGCGCGGCTTCTGTCTTTCATGGAAAAAACGGCGTCATCGTCGCTGTTTAAAACCGCTAAATTGTCCACCTCGAGATTTTTTAGAATTTTTGATTTTTCTTTTGCCACGGCCTCCGGCCCGGAAAAAAATTCCACATGAACTGGTATTTCCGCCAGCGCCGTAATAACGGCAACATGGGGTTTAATCCAGGAAAGAAGACTGTCCATATCCTTTGGTTTTTCCACTCCGATTTCCAAAATAAGAAATTCAGGATATTTTGAAGAAAAAAGCGTGAGATAAATCCCCTTTAAAATTATTGAGATCCAACGCAAGGGATTAGACCAACCGCTTTCCTCGTCTAAAATAGTAAGAGGCGCGCCTATTTCGCTATTATAACTTTTTTTGCTTCTGCGCACCTCAAATTTGGGAGACATAACCGCGTTTATCGCGTCTTTAGTGGAAGTTTTTCCAACGCTTCCGGTTATGGCTATAATTTTCGGCTTATGCCTTTTCAAAATAAGTTTCGCCTCAAGCGTTATCGCGGCGATTACGATTTTTTTAAAAATGGACTTTAACATAATTTTTTATTTTTAATTCATTTTTCGCCTTTTATCTGTCCGGCGGCACTTCGTAATAATTTAACAAAAATTTCATTATTTTTATGAACGGTTCTGTCAAAGTGTTTGAAGCGTATTTGACTTCTTTCGGGTCTTCAACATACAAAAAAACTAAAAATCTGGAATTAAACGCCGGGCCGTATCCGATAAAAGTATGAATATATTTATCTTCATAATATCCGCCCCCTTCGTCAGCCGGTCTTATAAGAAGAGCCGTGCCTGTTTTTGCCGCAATACTGTAATGCTCCATTTTTTCACTGCCTCCAAGAAGAGCTTCGTCAACAACCTTTACCAACATTCTTGTTATTTCCCTGGAAGTTTCCTCGCTTAAGACCCTCCTCTTGGACATGGGTTCTATAATTTCGTCCTTGCCTCCGTCAAGCAATATTCTCTCAACAACATAAGGTTTCATCAAAAGACCGCCGTTGGCAAGAGAGCCGGCGGCCATTGCAAAGCTTAAAGGAGTAAACGCCACTCCTTGACCGAAAGAAGCGGTGGCGAATTCCACATCTTTCATCGAGTAAAGATTATCGGTATGGCTTCTTGTCTCGTCCGGAAGGTCTATTCCGGTAGTTTCTTCAAAACCATAATTTCTAAGATACCTCAAAAAATTTTCTTTGCCCAGCTTTTGACTCGCGAAAACCGCTCCCGTATTTAAAGATTCATCCAAAACTCTTTGCATATCAACGACGCCGCGCGCTTTGCCGTCATAATTTTCTATTTTTCTCCCGTTTAAGATAACGTATCCCTCGTCGTTATATGTCGTTTTGGAAGTAATTTTCCCCGCGTCCATGCTTGCCGCCAAAGTAAGAGGCTTCATCACGGAACCAACTTCGAATATATCGGAGACAAGGGGGTTTCTGTAGAAAGACATGTTGGCAGCTTTCTGGTAATTATTGGGGTCAAAATCCGGCTTCGACGCCATGGCCAAAATTTTACCGGTTTTCGGTTCAATAATTATTCCTCCGGATCCTTCCGCTTTCCATTTGTCTTTTAATATTTCAAGTGATTCTTCCAAAACTCTCTGAACTCTCGGCTCTATCGTCAAAACGATATCATGCCCGCTGTATGCGTCGGTATCTAGTAAATCTTTTCCGTATTGCAAAAACATAGTAGTAAAAGAAGTGTTCGCCTCCAATTTTTCTTTCGCTCCCCTAAGCACTTCTTCATAATATTTTTCAATTCCGTAACGCCCCACGAGTTCATCTCCTTTATACCCGACAAAACCCAAAATCTGAGACGCCAAAGAGCTGCCGGGATAAAAACGCCATTGATCAAAAAGCGTTTTGAGTCCGGTTATTTTCAAAGAAGAGATTTTTTCTTCATCAGCGCCGCTTACTTTACGAGCAAGTATTTCTGAAACGTCATCTTTTTTCCCCGCCTTTTCCGCACAAGCATCCAAATTGATACCGAGAGAAACATTTTCCAATAATTTACCGCATAAGACAGCCGGGTCGGAAACAAGGCTGGGATTCACTTGAACCATATATCCGTCTTTAATTCCGGCAGCTGAAATCATATCACCGTCTTTCTCCTGGAAAAAAATATCTCCTCTAACGGAAATACTTTCTTTTGAGCCATATTCATTATTTTGCCTTGTCGCTCTTTCTTTGTAAGTATCGGATTCGGCTACCTGCAAAAAAAACAACCGGCACACAAGAAGCCCGGCTGAAACAAAGAAAATCACAGCCAAAAATTTTATTCTGAAATTAAAATTACCTGAAGTTCTGGACATTGCCGTTTGCTTGCGCCACCGATCCCTGCCTGTACGCGTAAAGTGACGGTTCCGCTTCAACGAATCCCAAATCTTTCGCGCGCGAAATATCCAAATCGTCTATCTGCCGCATATAAATAGTCTCCATCTCCCTAATTTCACCCTTTATTTCGTTAAGGCTGGAAAGATCTTTTTTGCCATCGGCAATTTGAATCACCATAAGATTCATAAAGTACACGTAGGAAACGGACAATACGACAGCCAGAAAAAACAGCCCGGAAAACATAAATCCGCAATATTTCTTCCAAATTTCGTTTTTGGTAAAAACTTTCATATTGTCTGCGCCTAAAATTATATTTTAATTTTTATTGCCGCCCTCAATTTAGCGCTTCGCGCCCTCGGATTAATTTTTAATTCTTTTTCCGATGCAATGACCGGTTTTTTCGTAAAAACTTCCGCTTTTCCCCCTGCCTTTTTTTCTTTAAAAAAATTCTTTACAATCCTGTCTTCAAGAGAATGAAACGATATCACAGCCATTCGTCCTTCAACATCCAAAATTTCCCAGCATTTTCCAATTCCTTCTTCCAAAGCGTTCATCTCGTCATTTACCGCTATCCTTAACGCCTGAAAAGTTTTCGTGGCAAAGTGCATGCGGCCGTGTTTCAATCTTTCCGGAAAAGCTTTCTCTAAAACATCAAGGAGCTCAAAAGTGGTCATTATCGGTTTTTTTCTCCTCGCTTCCACTATCGCTTTACTTATTCTTCTTCCCCGGCTTTCCTCTCCGTATTTAAAAAGAATTTCCGCTATGTCGTTTTCCGTCCAACTGTTTAAAATCTCCGCCGCTGCCAGATTCCCCGCCCCCGATTCCGATTTAAAGTTCATAAAAAGCGGCTCGTCTTTTTTAAAAGTAAATCCCCTGCCGGACTCTTCGATCTGCAATGAATTCATTCCAAGGTCGAAAATCGCCGCGTCTATTTTTTTTATTTTCAAAAGCTCCAGCAGTTTGTCCAAATCTCTAAAATTTCCGTTTATTAAATCAAAGTTCTTAAAACTTGTATCTTTCAACTTTACTTCCAATCTGTTTAAAATCTCTTTGTCTTGGTCTATACCGATGAGCCGGCCATCGGGAGATATTTGTCTTAATATTTCAAGAGCATGCCCGCCTCCGCCGATTGTCGCATCCAAAACAACGTGTCCATTCTTTAATCTCAAAAAATTTATCGCTTCTTCCAAAAGCACCGGCACATGTTCTTTTTGCTCCATACTGCGCGCTGTCTGTTATTCTCTGTAAACTTTTAATAAATTCCCACTTCTCCCAATTTCTCCGCCAGCGCGTCGGTGTCTTTTTCAATTCTGTTTTTGTAATTTTCCCACGCTTCTTCGTCCCAAATTTCCAATTTTTTGTAAACTCCGGCAATAACAACTTTTTCTTTAAGTCCGGCAAAGCTTTTAAGATAATCCGGAACCAAAATTCTTCCCAGGGAATCCAAAGAAACATCGGACGCGCCGGCAAGAAAAAGCCGCGCGTAATTGCGATTATCCGATTGCCCCATTGGAAGCGAACTTAATTTTTCGGCAACTTTTTCCCACTCCTTTACAGGGTACACAAAAAGGCATTTATCCAGACCTCGTGTGATCACCGCGGTTTTGCCAAGTTCTTTTCGAAATTTTGAAGGTATAGCCACCCTCTTCTTTTCGTCTATATTATGTTTGAATTCGCCAATAAGCATAAGGCTATTTTAAAAGTTATCAACATTATCCACAGATTTATCCACAATGCCCCACTCCATATACATTACATATATATACTAATCCACCATACTCCAAAATTCAACATGTGGATAAGTTCCATGTAACCAAAAATTCAAAGCAGCCAAAGAAAAAAAGCGTGTTTCAACGCTTTTTTTCTTTGTTTTACAAAAAACTCTTTGTTGCTACTCCTTTGGTCTAAGGGTTGGAAAAAGCACAACTTCCCTTATGTTTTTAGTATTGGTCAAAAACATCACCAGCCTGTCTATGCCGATTCCCGCACCGGCCGCCGGAGGCATGCCATACTCCATCGCCTCCACAAAAGATTTGTCGAATTCCGCCGCCTCTTTATCTCCCGCTTTTCTAAACTCCTGCTGTTTCTCAAAACGTTTCTTCTGGTCCAAGGGGTCGTTAAGCTCTGAAAATCCGTTAACCAATTCTATGCCGCCGACAATAAGCTGAAATCTGTCAACTTCATTTTCTTTATCCGTTTTTTTCTTAGCCAAAGGAGAAAGTTCCAGCGGTATATCCACGACGAAAGTCGGTTGAATTATTTTAGACCGGCAAACTTTCTTAAAAATATTATCGGCAATTTTCCCCCAGGAATCGGAATTTCCAATTTCTATGCCGAATTGCTTCGCTTTCAATTTTAAATCGTCCAAATTCGCTTTTTCCGGTTCGCTTATCAAAGCGTGCCTTTTAAGTATGTCGTTAAAAGAAACAACGGAGAATTTTTTTGAAAAATCTATTTCCGCATTTTCATAAGAAACTTTTTGTTTGCCAAAAACTTTTTTCGCCAAACCCCGAAACATCTCTTCAATAAATCCGCGCAGATAATCTGCGTCTTTATAAGCGGCATAAAATTCAAGCATGGTAAATTCCGGATTGTGGGTCATGTCTATTCCTTCATTTCTGAAATTTCTGCCAAGCTCATAAACTTTTTCAAATCCGCCGATGAGCAGTCTTTTAAGATACAGCTCCGGCGCTATCCGCAAAAAAAGATCTATGCCCAAAGCATTATGGCGAGTTTTAAAAGGTTCCGCCAACGCTCCGCCGGCAAGCGGCTGAAGAACGGGTGTTTCAACTTCCAAAAATCCGTTTTTATCCAAAAAATTCCTTGTCTCGGAGATTATTTTTGACCTTAGCGCGAATCTTGAAAAAACCTCGTCGTTCATTACGGTGTCCAAATATCTTTTTCTGAAACGTTCTTCCACGTCGGAAAGTCCGTGCCATTTTTCCGGAAGCGGCCTCAAACTTTTCGCAATAATTCGCCAAGACAAAACTTTTATGGATTTTTCTCCTTTTTGCGTTTTAAAAAGACTTCCCTCAAATTCGACAAAATCGCCCGTGTCTATGTTGTTTTGAAAAGACAGAAATTTTTCTTCTCCCAAAATATCTTTTTTCAAATACGCCTGCAATAATTCTTTCTTCCCGGTTTTTTTGTCAAGCGAACCGTCTTTAAAATCGCAAAAAACCACCCCTCCATGACTGCGTATGCCGAAAACGCGGCCGACTAAAAAAATAGAGGTTTTCTTTTTGGAAAGTTTTGAAAAATCAGCAACGACTTCGGCTAAAGTAAAATTTCTTATAATTTTTGAAGGAAAAACTTCGCCAAATTCTGCTTTCAGGCTTTCCAATTTTCTAAGGCGAGATTCCCTTATTTCTTCAAGAGACATGACAAAATTTTTAAGTATTTATCAATGGTAAGGTTTGACAACTCCGACAGTAAGCCAAAAACCGGCTTATTTTATATCCATTATAGTATATTCCACTTTTCCTCCCGGGGTAAGAACTTCCGCTTTTCCACCCTTGGCTTTTCCTAAAAGCGCATTGCCCAGCGGCGATTCGTCGGAAATCTTTCTTTGGGAAGGATCCGCCTCTTCAGAACCGACAATGCTGTATTCACAAGATTCTTTTTCTCCGTCCTTTTTTAAAACAACCAGGCATCCGAGCCCGACCTTGTTTTTTTCCTCGTTGGAACGGGAAACTATGGAAGCGCGGCTCAAAATATCTTCAAGCTCCGCGATACGCCTTTCGTTCATAAGCTGAGCGTCTTTGGCTTCCTGGTATTCGGCATTCTCGGAAATGTCTCCCAAACTTATACTCTCTTCCAAACGCTCCGAAATCTCTTTTCTTTTCTTCCCCATTAAATTTTTAAGTTCCCGCTCAAATTCCGCGTACGCTTCTTTGCTCAAAAAATAAGATGCTGCCATAGTTGTTAAAATTATTTATTTGTTAACAGCGACTCGATTTTAATTTATATCTGCTATTTAAAAAGTATAGGGTTTGTAAAATTATCGTCAATCCCGTCTTTATTCCAAAACATATTCCTCGGCATTCGTCTCCATCCATTCAACGATCTGCCGCGCGGCAAAAACGCCGCCCACCAAGTTGGACGCGCTTCCTTTTTCAAGAACTATAACCATCGCGTATTTCGGATTTTGGTAAGGCCAAAAAGACATGGACCATGAATTAACGAACTTTCCCGAGCCAAGTTCCGCTGTGCCTGTTTTTGCCGCCATCTCCACGGAAAGGCTGCCAAGCGCCTGAGCAGTGCCGGAAAGCGCGCATTCCCTCATCCCCTCTTTCACTATACGGAAAGAATTCTTTGAAATATCGATCTTTTTTATTTCCGCATTTTTATCATCAATAAGTAATTTCGGCTTTGCCATTTCTCCATCGTTAGACAAAGCCGCGACCGCCAGCGCCATCTGAAGCGGAGTTGCCTGAAAATTCCCCTGCCCTATGCTGGCGTTATAAGTATCTCCTATTCTCCATTCACCTCCAGAAGAATCATTTTTTGATTCCGAGCTGGGAACAACGCCCGAAGATTCTCCTTCAAGCGCTATTTCTGTTTTTTGCCCCAAACCAAACATTTTGACGTATTCTCCTATTTTCTGAATGCCAAGACCGACAACATCCCCAAAACCTCCTCCAATGGAATAAAAATACACGTTTGAAGATACCGCTAGCGCTCTTCTCATATCAACCCAGCCATGAGCTTTCCAGTCATAAAATATACTCGGGTTTTCTGGACTATATGGGTTGGGTATGGAAATGCTTCCGGAACTAAAAATTTTTTTCTCCGGGCTTATAATTTTTTCATTCAAAGCGGCTAAAGCAACAAAAGGTTTTATTATTGACCCCGGAGCATACTGACCGGAAATTGCCCTGTTTAAAAATGGTTTTTTCTCGTCGATAAAATAAGATTTTATCGTTTCTTTCGGCCAGCCGGAGCTCAAAACTCCGGAACTATATTCCGGATAACTCGCAAGAGCGATAATCTCGCCGTTTTTAACATCAACCATAACTCCCGCGCCGCCTTTAAATCCCCTGCTCTCCACCAGCGACCCCAAAGTCTCATACATTTTGGATTGGATTCTCGCGTCTATTGTAAGCTTGATGTCGCTGCCGGAAGAAGAAGGATTTTTTATGCTTTCTGATTTTATTTCATTTACAGAGTTAACTTCAGTGATTTTGAACCCCGGCGTTCCTCTTAAAATATTTTCATAACTTTTTTCAACTCCGGCCTTGCCCACCATGCTTTCGTAAACCGCCGCCGAAGAAAAATTTTCAATATCGTCTTTTGACGGATATCCTATATAACCGATGACATGGGACAATCCCGGCGCGTTTTTGTAAGCTCTCAAAGAAAGCGGTTCTATAGACAAAGGCAGATGCCGCCATTCTTGATAAATTTCGTTTACATCTTCCCAATCTTTAAAAACAGCGACAGTGAGATCTTTATTTTCTTTTTTCGCCAAGGAAAAAGTTTTTTCAAGTATTTCTTTTTTATCGGGCTCATTCGCTTCTTCGCCGCCTTCTTTCGAAAGAAACTCGAAAAAATCCGAAAGCGACTGACCATTGTTTTCTTCTTCAAAAATTTCTTTCCGGAGAACAAGCGAAAAGGCCGTATCGTTCCACGCCAAAAGTTCTCCTTTTCTGTCATAAATAAGGCCTCTTTCCGGCAATATAGACGAAAGTCTTAAGCGATTGTTTTCGGCCCTTTCGCGGTAATCCTCCCCTCTCGCCACCTGCAAATAACCGGTTCTAAAAAACAGAAAAGTACCGACAAAAAGAAAGGAAAAAAGCAAAAAAAGGAATGCCCGCGAGCCTATCGGTTTTTCCATTCTTCCTTCAAATTGAGCGGAATCAAAATCGGCCCGGTTCTCCGAGTCCAAAAAAATTTCGTCAGGGCTTATGGACGAAAAAGTATATTTGGTTTTTTTCGTAAAAAATCCCATCTTAAAAAAACTTAAGAAAAAAGTAAGCTGCCGAAAAAATGGCCAGCCCGGCTAAAATTGCCGGCATTTTTGACAAAAAACTTCTGCCGTTGAAAATTTTAGTCGTAAATTTAATCGAAAAAAAAGCGGCCGCGAAAACCAAAGCGAAAAACCCGAAACTTATCCTTGAAAAAACTCCGGGTTGAATATAAATGAAATCCGCCAAAAATCCGACAAGAATACCTTCATAGAAAAGAAATGAAAAAGAAACCGCCAAAACAAAAAGAATTCCGCATGCTTCAAGCGGCAGAAAAAACAGCGCAGCAATCATAACAAGCAAAGAAAAAATTCTTTTTTTCATTCTATCAAGATAAAAACATGATTAATTTCATTCAAATTCACGGGAAGGCGAAAAAGAATTTTTTGAAACGGACCCGCCGGTTCTCTGTCTATGCTTTCAACAACCCCTAAAAATAAACGCGGGATGCCGGAAAAAAATACGTTATCTCCAATAAATACTTCTATATTTTTGGGAATATTAATTTCCATATTGACGCCGCCGACGCCTTTTGCGGATGCCGCGAAACGACCCCCAACGGAAACATTGATTTCTTCTCCGGGATAAGAAATCAATCTCACCTTGCTTATGCCGCTCGCGACGTCAAACGTCCGGCCCAAAAGCACGTTCCCAAAAGCGGTTACCATATTTCCCTCCTTTATTCCGTTATCCGCGCCCGAATCTATTATAAGGCTGTCATAAATACCGTACCCGGGACGTTCCAAAATCAACGCGGCCGCCATTTTACTGTCGGGGCTGACGTGATTCAAAACTTCGTTCAAAATTTTATTTTCTTTAAAAATCTCTTCGGCAATAATATTTTTTGATTCAAGTTCTTTGGTTTTTTCTTTTAAAAATTCATTTTCCTTTTTGAGAGCGGCGTTATCGCCAAAACCGGAAAAAAATCGCCCTGTTGTCGAAAAGATTTTATTTTTCGCCGAAAAAACAGGTTTGAAAACCGACAAAAAAGTTTTTGCCACGGAAGAAGTAGCTTGAGGAAAACTGCCCTTTACCGCGATAAGCGTCAAAAAAAGCGCAATCAAAGCGCCGACGAAAATTAACGGATATTTATTCTTTTTTTTAGTTGGATGGTGGAGATACATTTTCTTCGTCCTGGTCTATAAAAATATCTTTCATGGACTCGATATCTTCAAGAATTATTCCGGCGCCGCGCACTACCGCAGTGACGGCATCTTCGGCAAGATGAACGGGAATTTTAACTTCCGCTTCTATAAATTCCGGAAGCCCTCTCAAGTAAGCGCCTCCGCCGACAAGATATATTCCTCTATGCATTATATCGGAAAGTAATTCCGGAGGAGAAAGTTCAATCACATCTTTTACCGCTTTTGATAAAGCCGAAAGGGATTTTGAAATAGCGTCACGGACATCGCCATCGGTGATTATCGCTTCTTTTGGAAGACCTGTTATCAGATCCCTTCCCCTCACTGTAGCCTCGACGGTTTCTCCGAGAGGAATTGCCGAACCTATGGCTATTTTTATATCCTCCGCGGTTCTTTCTCCCAAAAGAAGTTTAAATTCATCCCTGGCATAATTAATAATGTCCTGATTTAATCTATCGCCTGCTATCCTTAAATTTTTTGAAACAACGATGCCGCCAAGCGAGATAATTACGATATCCGTTGTTCCGCCGCCGATATCTATAACCATATTTCCAACCGGTTCTCTTATGGGAAGCCTTATGCCGATTGCCGCCGATAATGGTTCTTCAACAAGATAGACTTTGCGCGCGCCCGCGCCTTTTGCCGCGTCATACACCGCGCGCCTTTCGACTTCGGTTATTTTGGAAGGAACGCCGACAACAACACGGGGTCTGGCAAAATGCTTAAGGGAATCTTTGTGCACGCTTTTAATAAAATAAGAAATCATTTCTTCGGTTATTTCAAAATCGGAAACAACGCCTTCAACAAGAGGCTTGACGGCAATTATGTGTCCGGGCGTTCGGCCAATCATTTTTTTCGCTTCATTTCCAATTGCCACAACCTGTCCGGTTTTTTGGTTAATGGCGACAACGGACGGCTGATTGATGACTATTCCCTTGCCTCCCACATAAACAAGAGTCGTGGCTGTACCAAGATCTATGCCGATATCATGAGAAAATAAACCGAAAAATTTGTTGAACATGTTTAAACGAAAAAATCCAAATTTTACTCCCAAGCGAACAATTCTTCTTTATTTATCATTTTCGCTTCTTTTTCATTTCTCTTTTTTATCTCCGCCTTCCCCGTTTTTTCCGTTTTTTCACTCACTACTATCCTCCACGGAATACCGAATAAATCGGCATCTGAAAATTTTTCTCCGGGGCTTTTGTCTTTTCTGTCATCATATAGTACTTCAATGCCTTTTTTCTGTAAATCCTCGTAAATTTTTTCAGCCGCTTTTCGGATTTTTTCTTCAGAATCGGGATTTATCTCGACAATAATGGCCTTAAACGGCGCCACGGATTCCGGCCAGATTATGCCTTTTTCGTCATGGGACACTTCCACAACGGTGGCAACGAGCCGGCTTGGTCCGATACCGTAAGAAGCCATGATGACAGGCTTTTTCGCCCCGTTTTCATCGGAGTAAAAAAGCTTTAAAGGCTCGGAAAACTTAGTTCCAAGCTTAAAAATATTTCCTACCTCAATCGCCTGTTTTTCCAAAAGCTTTCCTTCCTCCCAGCCCAGATCTTTAAGTGTTTCCTCGTTATAGACTTCTTTATTTACAGCTCTTCCTTCTTTCTCGTTTACATAAATTGTGTCTTCGCCCACATCCGCCAAAACCTGAAATTCATCGGAATATTTTGAAAAAAGTCCTCCTGAAGCGAATGTTCTTATCGCTTTAACGCCGACGCGTTCAAAAATTTTTTCATACGCCGCGGCCGCTTTTTCATAATATTCGTCCAATTCTTTTTCATCGGCATGAAAGCTGTATAAATCTTTCATTAAAAATTCTCTGCCTCGCAAAAGCCCGGATTTAGCGCGCGCTTCGTTTCTGAATTTTGTCTGTATCTGATAAACAGCCTTAGGCAAATCTTTATACGATTGAATGAATTTTCTCGCCGTAAGCGTTATCGGTTCTTCGTGAGTAAAACCGAGCCCGTATTCTTTTCCGCTTCCATCTTTAAATTGGTACATCACTTCTTTCGCTTCTTTCCATCTTCCCGAAGCTTCCCATGTTTCTTTGTCCTG
Source organism: Candidatus Paceibacterota bacterium (assembly GCA_028711505.1). Classification (NCBI taxonomy): domain Bacteria; kingdom Bacillati; phylum Minisyncoccota; species Minisyncoccota bacterium. The sequence continues at coordinate 167,269 of JAQTSC010000001.1, forward strand.
AAATACAGACATTAAAAGTTCTTGTCCGCCTATGGCGTCAATTTCTTCACGAATTATCTTGTTAATCTTATTTAGAACACGCAATCCCAAAGGCAAAAATTCGTAAACTCCCGCGGACACTTTTGAAACAAAACCCGCCCTGATTAAAAGCCGGGCATTTACCGCTGTCTCGTCCGAAGGCGCTTCTTTCAATGCTTTGGTGAAAAGTTGAGATAATTTCATCCCGTTAGAAATATTCCCGCTTTGGCGGGACATTAAACCAATAATTATCAATATCCATTTCGCCCGTTAGAAACATAAAATTTTGAATCTCTAGCGGGATTCATTGATTAAATAATATGGCAGAAATGGAAAAAAGAAAAGCCCGGCTAAAAGCTTTTCTTCAAAAACAAAACGGCTTATTAATCTAAAATAATTGCGCGATATCGCGGTAAGTAACCAAAACCATAAGCCCGATAAGAATCGCGAAACCGAGCCCGTTTGAAACGGAAACAACTTTTTGCGGGATAGGAGAACGTTTTATTGTTTCTATCACCAAAAAAAGCAATCTGCCTCCGTCGAGCGCAGGAAACGGCACAAAATTTATTATAGCGAGATTTATTGAAAGAAGTCCTAAAAGCTGAAGAAGATATGCAAATCCTGTTTGAGAAGCCGCGCCCACCAAACCTGCTATACCGACAGGCCCCATAACCTGAACTTCCGCCCCCTCTCCTTTTACAAGCTGCAAAACCATACTTCCTAGAGCTTTAGCCGTGGCGGAAATAATAAAAACAGTTTCCTTAAAACCTTCCGACATCGCCTTGTAAAAAGGCATTGGAACTATCGCTATATTCCCCATCGCTATTCCCAAAGCGCCGCGGCCGCCTTCCGGATTTTGATCCGGAACGGCAAAAACTTTGTAAATTTCATTTCCCCTGGCGTATTCCACTCCTATTTCCTCGCCTTTATGGTCCGCGATAAAATTTTGAACTTCCGAAATTCTTTGCGGTTTAAAAAGTCTGCCTTCGTAATAAAAATTCAATAAACTGTCGCCGGGCGCGATGCCCGCTTTTTCAGCCGGCGTTCCTTTTTGAACTTCCAGAACAGTTATGCTGCTTCCCGGTGTTCCGTCTTCAACAATCGTCGGCGCGCCGGCGGCGTTTACGGCGGAAAAAAGCATCCAAGCCAAAAGCAGATTGAAAAAAACTCCGGCGGCTAAAATCGCCGCTTTGGCGTACACAGGTCTCGCGCCAAAACTTCCGGGCTCTTTGGCGGAAGAATCCTCGCCTAAAATTTTTACGAAACCTCCCAAAGGAACGGCATTTACCGAATAAACCGTTTCTCCTTTTTTAAAACCGAAAAGGCGAGGAGGAAAACCAAACCCGAACTCCTCGACTTTAGCGCCGAAAATTCTTGCAAAAAGGAAATGTCCCAGTTCATGGGACAAAACCAATATCGCCAAAGCGGCTATAAATAATATAATTTCCATAAATCCGCGTTAATTTTTTATTTCATCTTTCTTTTTTTCCGCCATCTCTTCAAGTCTTTCGGAACACTCGTCAAATATTTTTTGGAGTTCGTCTTTAAAACGAAACTTATCGTCTTCGCTAAATTCTTTCTCTTTTTCTTTCTCTTTTATGTCTTTTAAAACATCGTCCCTTTCCCTTCTCATCGAAATTCTCGCTTCCTCAAGTTTTTCCGAAACAAGTTTCAAGAGAGCTGTTCTTCTTTCCGCGGTAAGATCGGGAAAAATGACTCGGATCGTTCCTTTTTCGGTAATAGCCTGAGCTCCCAAACCGGAAGCTCTTATCGCTTGTTCAACCGGTAAAACAGAATCGCTGTCCCACGGCTTTACAAGCAAAGTCCTGGCGTCCTCAACCGCTATGGAAGCAACTCCCTTCAGCGGATTTTTAGCGCCATAATAATCAACTTTCACGTTTTCTATCAACGCGGGGGTGGCGCGGCCGGTACGTATAAGAAAAATTTCATTCTTAAACCACTCCTCTGTATCCACCGCTTTCTTTTTAAATTTTGTGAAATCGTAAGGCATTCTTCGTAATGCACTATCGCATTTAAAAAACGATAATGCAGTAATTTAAATGATAATCGATGTCCGTTAATTCCTTTTCCCGCCACGCGTCAGGGAAAGCACGCGAGAATGTTTATTACGGGATATGTTTTTATTATATCAAACAAATCCCCGGATTGAAAAGTTTTAAAAACATAATCTTAAAAATCAAACCTCATTTTGTTTTCGGTAAAAAATATGCCAAATGTTCCAAAACCATTTTCGGATAAGCGCCAGGGGAAAGGAGCATTTCTCGGCACTTCGCGGTTTCCTCCGCAATCTCCGCGTTTATAACCGCGCCCTTTAAAAAATCACCGTTCAAAACCTCCACAATTCCTCCGAGAAAAGATACCGCTTTCTGTTTATCCGATATAAACGGTTTTAAAATTTCCAGCCGCTTGTCAATCGTTGAATTCAAAAATTCCAAAATAAATTCCTTGTTTTCTGCCAATGAGGAAGCGGGTATTTCAAAATCTTCCGGGAAAAGCCTTGACCTAAGAGTACCGGGTATATTTTCTTTTGAGCCGGTAATGAGAAAAAAACGGCTATCCGCCGCCGGCTCTTCAAAAGTTTTAAGCAGAGCGTCGGAAGATTCCTTCGTAAAGAAATCGGCCATTACCACAAATACCCTGCCCTTCCCCGAAAAAGATTTTTGAGAAGACCATGTTCTTAAAAGTCGGCTATGGTCTATTGAAAGGGTGGCTGTTTCAAGAAGGAAAAAATCGGGATCGGAATTTATACTATCCCGCGTTTTTCCTAAAATTTCCGAAGCTGCGGCAATCGCCTTGTTTAAAGCCGTTTTTTTGTCGCCGGTAAAAAGGTATCCGTGTTTGAAGTCCATTTTCTATATTATTACCTGCTAAAGAAACAAAAACAAACCCTGCCGGAGAAAAAAAAGACGGGTTCTAAACGAACCCGTCCAACGCTGCTGCATGGGATATTGATTATAACGGATAACGTCCGCGTATGCGCGCGGATAAAAGGTCGATCCGGATTCGCCTTCGTCAGTTCTAATCCCCCATAACAGCCGCGATCCGGGCTCGATAAATTTTTATAGAAAGAACTTCAAACCCGGGTCGCGACTGTTAACTTTTATTTCAACATTACTTTTTAAAAAACTTAATAGCGGTTATTATTATAGCCGACTAAAAAAATCTGTCAAACCAAATTTGTTTTTCCTCAAACAAAGCGGATATAAAACTCCCATTGCGGATTAAAAACAAGAAAATAAAAAATTACCTTTTTGCCACGATGCTTCTCTTGTACGCGTCCAAATGCTCCAAAGCCACGCCAGTGCCTTTGGCGACACAAAGCAAAGAATCTTCGGCAACCTCCGCCCTGACCCCGGTAGAACGAAAAACAAGTTCGTCGATATTTCTCAAAAGCGAAACCCCTCCGCTCATCAAAATTCCCAAATCAATAATATCCGAAGAAAGTTCCGGCGGAGTTTCCTGAAGAACATGTTTTATCGCCTTTATTATTTCTTTAAGTTCAAACTCAATCGCTTTTACAACCTCATTCGTGGAAACTTCTGCGCTGCGAGGAAGACCGGTCAAAAAATCTCTTCCTTTAACGGTGCATTTAAGCTCGTCGTCAACCATGACAGCCGAACCTACCGCTATCTTTATCTCCTCGGCCGTTTTTTCGCCTATAGCCAAATTAAAAGCTTTCTTAACATAATTAATAATGGCTTGGTCAAGTTTATTGCCGGCAACTTTTACCGAAGTGGAAAAAACGATACCGCCCAAGCTTATAACGGCGGCATCGGTAGTCCCTCCTCCTATATCAACTATCATATGACCGCAAGCTTCGTGTATGGGAACTCCGGCGCCAATGGCAGCGAGTATCGGTTCTTTCACTACATAAGCCGAACGCGCCCCTGCTTTTACCGCCGCCTCGACTACCGCCCTTTTTTCGGTTGACGTTATTCCGGCAGGAACGGATATCATTACTTCCGGTTTAAAAATGTTAAATTTCCCGATGGATTTTCCGATATAATATTTAAGCATCGCTTCTGTCGCGCGATAATCGGCGATAACCCCGTCTTTAAGCGGACGATAAGTCATTATCGTATCGGGAGTTTTCCCGACCATGTCTTTGGCGTCATCGCCTACGGCAAGAATTTTATTGTCAGGAACGGATATGGCGACAACGGACGGTTCGTTTAAAACAATGCCTTTGCCATACACAAAAACCAAAGTATTCGCTGTCCCCAAATCTATTCCAAGTTTTCTGGCAAAAAACATAAAAGTTAAATGCGTTTTATTGTCGCGCCAATGTTTGAAAGGCGTTCCTCTATTTTTTCATATCCCCTGTCTATATTATAGATATTGCTTATTTCCGATTCTCCTTCCGCGGCAAGCGCCGCGGTAAGAAAAGCCAGCCCGGCTCTCAAATCAGGGCTTTCCATTTTTCTTCCCCTTAATTTTGTCGGACCTTCAATTATCGCCCTGTGGGGGTCGCAGATAATAATCTTCGCTCCCATTCTTTCCAAATCGTTTAAATAATTCAGGCGGCCGTCAAATACCGTTTCAAAAACCATGCTTTTGCCTTCTGCTTGCGTTAAAAGCACGGAAAAAGGCGCTTGCATATCCGTTGAAAAACCAGGGTATTCATGAGTTTTTATATCAACGGCCGTAAGCCGTTTCGGAGCGCTGATTAAAAGATAATCTTTGCCTATTTTAATATCAACCCCTGTTTCTTTTAAGGCGGAAAGTTCGGCTCGCATGTGAGAAGGGTCGCAATCGGATATTCTTAAATTTTTTCCCAAAATTGACGCGATAACCGCAAAGCTGCCCGCCTCCACCCTGTCTGGCGGAGTTTCAAAAACTCCTTTTTCCAAAAGTTTGCCCGATCTTCCGTTTATTTCGATCGTATTGGTTCCCGCTCCTTTTATGTCGGCGCCGCTGGCATTTAAAAAATTAGCGAGGACCGCTATTTCCGGTTCGCACGCCACGTTTCTCAAAATTGTCTTCCCGTAAGCCAGAACAGCGGCCATCATCAAAGTTTCGGTCGCCGTAACACTGGGAAGCTTAAAAAAAATATCCGCGCCTTTTAATTTTTTAGCTTCTATCCGATAAAAATTTGTTTCTTCAATGACACCAGCGCCCATCTCTTTGAAAGAGTCCAAGAAAACATCTATCGGTCTCTTCCCGATAACGCACCCGCCGGGATGCGGGAAAAAAACCCTGCCTTCGCGCGCCAGAATCGGTCCGGTTAATACGACAGAGGAACGGAGAAGCGTCGCGATTTTCAGATCCATTTCGGGCTTTATGCCGGAAGAAATTTTATAACGAAAAGTCCTGCCCTCTTCATGAAAGACTTCAACGCCCAAACTGCCAAGCAGGCAATTCATCTGCAAAAAATCTTCTATAAAAGGAACGTTCTTTAAAACAACTTCTTCCTTAAAAAGAACGGACGCGGCTTGAGCCTTAAGGACGGCATTTTTAGCTCCGTTGACGCGGAGAGTTCCTTCAAGTTTCTTCTTTTTTCCAAGCCCTTTAATCAAAAAAGAGTTCATTCCAACCGATTAAATTCAAAATTAAATATTAGTTTAAAAAACACCTGCTTCTGTGCTTTTAATTTCGCCTTTGCTATTTTATCCTAGACTTTTAGGCGTTTTTTTGCAAATATAATAAATATGATGACTCGCAGAAAAAGAAGGGTGTTTTTTCTTATATCGACAGGTGTTTTTCTGTTTGTGTCCCTTGCCGTCGTATTTTATAGCCAAGGGTACATGCTGGACAAAAATTACAAAATAACGCGCAAAGGAGGACTCTACATAAACACACCGATTGAAAATTCCGACATATATATAAACTTAAAGAAAGAAAAGACAACCAGTTTCTTAAACCGCGATTTGCTTATGTCGAATATTGAACCCAAAAAATATTCGATACTTATTGCCAAAGAAGGCTACTGGCCTTGGGCGAAGACGATAGAAGTCAAGCCGGGCATGGTTATAGAAGCAAGAGCGATAATGGTAAAAGAAAATCCACAGGGAGAATTTATCTTAAAAGGAAAATTCTCGCGCATCTGGTCTTCCCCATCGGAAAAAATAATTGCGCTGAAAGAAGAAAAAAACGGAGTTTTTGATTTGCTTTTCTATCTGCCGGAAAATAATGTTTTTCTCACCCCCCTCAATTCATCTTCAAAATATCTCTTGTCCTTTAAAAAAGAAATCTCCGGCGTATCTTTTGAAAACGGAAGCGTTTCCTTTAAAACGGAAAAGGGAAATATAAAAGCCGATTTTGATTTTTCAAAAAACAGCGTGTCCGCGACGCAGACGGACGTTCTTCCGGAAAAATCCGATTACGAGAAAACCGCGAGAAGAGGACAGGAAAAAATTTCATGGAATCCTGAAACAAACGAGGTTTTTGTGGAATGGCTGGAGAAAAACTCGACCCCTCCGCAATATATTTGCGAGGAAAAATGCGAATCTCCCATAAAGATATTCAAAAGCTTCTTGAAACTGAGGAACGCGGATTTCTTTCCGGGGAGACCGGATGTGGCAACGATAGCCGTGGGCAACGGAATTTACGCCCTTGAAATAGACGGAAGAGGAGGTCGCCTTATTTACCCTCTATACAAAGGCAAAGAACCGGATTTTGCCCTGCTTGGAAGCGAAAAAAACGTCTACATAATAGACGACGGTTCTCTTATAAAAATATCTTTGGAGTAATGAGCTTAAACCTGGTTAAAATTGTGCCAATCACAAAAGGCGCAGCCAAAGAACTTTTTTACTTTTCACAAAAAGACATAAAAAAAGGCTCGATAGTTTCCGCCGAAATAAGAAAAAAAGAAACTCCTTGCCTTGTTCTCTCTTCCGAAAGCATAAAAGACGCCAAGTCCAGAATAAAAAATTATTCTTATCCCCTAAAAAAGATTTCATCAGTAAAAGCTGATGGTTTTTTTACCGAAGAATTTATTGAAGCGGCAAAGGACACGGCCGATTATTTTCTCTCTGCCGCGGGCAATGTTGTAAAAGAACTTTGTCCGCAGGCTATTCTTGAAAATCCGCCGGCGGTAAAAGATGCCTTTTTGCAGGAATCGCTTCTAAAAAAAAGATTGCGCTCAAAAGAATTGCCCGGACTTTTATCGCTTCAGTCACCTCTTCCGAATAGAATAATTTTCTATAAAAACCTGATAAGGTCTGAATTCGCCAGAGGAAATTCAATATTTTTATGCCTCCCCACTTCCGCCGAGGCAATGCGTTTGTTTAAAGAAATTGAAAAAGGAATAGAACAGTTTTCATTCATCTTCACGGCAAAGACTTTAAAAAGGGACCTGAAAAAAAACTGGGCTAAAGTTATGGAAGAATCTCACCCTGTATTTATCACGGCAACCCCGCTTTTCCTTTCTGTTGCCAGAAAAGATATAAAAACTTTCATAATAGAAAACGAGGGTTCTTTCGCGTATAAAAAACCGCGAAGGCCTTTTTTAAATTTCAAAAAAGCAGCGGAAAATCTGGCGCGGCGGAACGAAGCGAAAATAATTTTTGCCGACGAGATACCCAGCGCGGAAATTCATTATAAAATCTTCGCGGGAAAAATTACGGCGGCAGCTCCGGTTCAAGAAAAAATAACATCCACCGCCGAGCAAACGCTTGTTGACGCTAAAAAACAGAAAACCGTCCTGAGCGAAAAGATAATAAAAATGGTTGAAGAAGCGTCAACAAATAATCAAAAAACCATACTTTTCATAAACAGGCGAGGTTTCGGATTGCAGACGATATGTGAAGACTGCGGAAAAATAATGGTCTGCCCAAGATGCGAAACGCCGCTTACCCTTCATAAAACTTCGGGGAATGAATTCTTGTGCCACAAATGCTTCAACAAAACTCCCGTCTTTGAAAGATGCCCTGACTGCGGAAGCTGGAGAATGAAAACTTTAGGCTGGGGCATACAGGCGGCGGAAGAAGAACTAAAAGAAAAATTCCATAATTTAAAAATTTTGAGGCTGGACGCCGATTCGGCAAAAACAAAAAAACAGGGTCGGGAAATTATGAAAAAATACGAAGATTCGCCCTCCGCGGTCTTAATAGCCACGGAAATGCTTTTCTCTTTCTGGGGCGAGGAAACGGACAATATCGGAATCGTATCCGTTGACAGCATGCTTTCTTTGCCGGATTTCAGGATAAACGAAAGAATTTTCCGGCTTCTATTCCTCTTGAAAACCCGCGCCAGAAAAACTTTTATTATCCAGACAAGGATGCCGGAAAATCCGATTTTTGAAAACGTTATAAAAGGAGACGCTTCCGGCTTTTATCGTTTTGAGCTGGATTCGCGAAAAAATTTTGGATACCCGCCGTTCAAAACTCTTATAAAAATAATTCTTGAAGGCAGAGACAAAAACACGGCGCAGAAAGAAATAACCTCTCTTGAAAAGAAACTGGAAGATTACAATCCGACAAGCTTTTCCGCGTTTACACCGAAAATAAAAAACTTCTACCGGTTTTTCACGCTTCTTAAAATAGAGCCGGGCAAGTGGCCCGACCAAGAGCAAAAACTTTTTGAAATTCTGTCTTCTCTGCCCCGAGAATGGAAAATAGACGTCGACCCGGAAAGTTTGCTGTAAGAAAACTCAAGACAAAAATTATTTACCAAGATAATTTTCAAAAGCCAAGACTAAATCATCAATAAGCCCGTATTTTTTATATTCTTTCGGGTCAATCCAAATATATTCTTCATGGTCTTCGCTTAATATTACCTTGTCCGAGCCGGCAAAACATTCAAAAAAAGTCCCGATAATTTGCCACTGCTCTTCCCTTACAACAGGCCTCCATTCATTAACAAAAAATGGTCGGCCAATTCTAACGCTAAGTCCCGTCTCTTCCTTAATTTCACGGATTAAATTTTCGTCAAATCTTTTTCCTGGCTTAACCCGGCCGCCTGCCACGTCAAATTTTCCCGCATTTGCCCCGTCCTTGTATTTTGCGGATTCTTTTAGCAATAACACCTTCCCGTTATAAATAATAAAGGCTTTTGTAGCGGCAAATAATTTAATTTCCATCTTATTTAAAATGGTACTCTTGGAATACGTTCAAATAAAGCCCTTCTTCTTTTCCAAAAACCCGAAAAGGCCCGTCATTCAAAAATATTTAAAATTCCCTATAATACAGGTATGGAAGAAACAGGAAACGAAAAAATCAAAATCTATCAAAAAGGCGAAAAAGTGCTCCGTGAAAAAGCGAAGAATGTTCCTGTTTCCGAGATAAAAAGCAAAAAAATTAAAGCTATACTAAAAAAGATGGCTGAAGCCGTTGCCGAAAACGAAGAAGCTGTTGCTGTTGCCGCTCCTCAGATAGGAGAAAGCCGGCGTATTTTTCTTATCTCGAAATGGGCGCTTAATTCGGAAAAAGAGAAAAAAGAATTTGAAGGACAAAACATAGTCTTCATAAACCCGAAAATAATCAAAGAGTCCCAAAAGAAAAAATCTGTTCCTGAATCCTGTCTCAGCGCCCCGAATCTTATGGGGGTTGTGGACCGCGCCGAAAAGATAAAAGTGGAAGCGTATGACGAAAACGGGGAAAAATTTGAACGCGGAGCTTCCGGCTTTTTTGCCCAGGCGATTCAGCATGAAATAGACCACTTGGACGGCGTGCTTTTTATAGATAAAGCCGAGAACCTGCAAAAATATAAAAAATAAAATACGCGCAAATAAATCCTTTATATGCAAAGTGGTTTCGAATATAAAGGATTTATTTGGTGTTATAATTTTTTGACACGGGTTTGTCAATCTGTTCTATATCAATTTGGTCAATATCTCTGCCTAGCCTACCCTTATATTCAATCAAATCAAACATTGGTATCACTTTTATTTTTATTCCAAATTCTGAGATACATTCGGCTTTATTAAAATCGATGTCTCTTTTTATCCAAACATTATTTTTTGTGTTCAAATATTCGGCACTATCTGCATCACAAAGTTCAATTTGTTGCCCATGATAATTTAAAATTTGATAAATTAACTTCCAGTGCGAACCCACATGATAATCGGGGCCAAACTGACTATATTCTTTTACAGCTTCAGCGATTTTAGCAAAACCAGAATTTGGAATAAAAATATCAATATCAGCTAACTCACGCGTTGATCCATAACATATCGCCGCTAAACCACCCTCGATTTGATAAGGAATATCACTGTTTTCTAAAATATCAACTATCCATTGAAGAGCTCTTGTTGTTTTTTTATTTTCCATGTAAGTGTCAAAAAAATATAATTTCCGATAACTCGATTACGCGCGAAGTGATTTCACTTATTATACATAATATCGCCAGTTTTATGAATATCATGTATTATTTATTTACTAGCCTTGATTATAAGGGAAAAAACTAATGGATATCTTCTAAAAAATATGGACAAAGCCAGAATCGTATTCTTCGGCACGCCGGAATTCTCGGTAAAAATTCTTGAGGCGATGAAAAACGCCTGTTTTTTGCCGGCACTTATAATTACCGCTCCGGACAAGCCAAAAGGACGCGGAATGAAAATGGCTCCCTCTCCCGCAAAAGCTTGGGCGGAAAAAAACTGCATAAATCATATTGAACCGTCCTCTCTTAAAAAAGACCCCGAAATAGCGATAAAGCTTTCGGAAATGAATCCCGACCTTTTTGTAGTAGCCTCTTACGGAAAAATTCTCCCGAAAGAAATTCTCGATGTCCCCCGAAAAGGCACGTTAAATGTCCATCCTTCGCTTCTTCCCAAGCTCCGCGGCGCGTCGCCTATTCAAGGAGCAATTTTATCGGGTGAAAAAGAAACCGGAGTAACCATTATGCTTATGGACGAAAAAATGGACGAGGGTCCAATTTTGGCCAAACAAAAATTGGAATTTCCGATTGCCAATTTAAGATTTTCAGAACTGGAACAAGAGCTTGCGGAGTTTGGAGGAAAAATTCTGACGGAAACAATTCCGAAATGGCTAAATGACAAAATAACTCCGCAACCGCAAGACCACTCACAAGCCACTTACACCAAACTCATTAAAAAAGAAGACGGTGAAATAAACTGGAGCGAGCCAGCAGAAGCAATTTTTAGAAAAATACGGGCATATACTCCTTGGCCCGGAGCTTACACTTTTTATAACGGAAAAAGAATAATAATAGCTGACGCCGAAATAAAGAATGACTCGCTTGATATTAAGCGAGTCAAACCCGAAGGCAAAAACGAAATTTCTTTTAAAGAATTCTACAAAAACAATCCCGAATTTCCTAATTGCCGAAAATCTGAATAAACGGCCACAAGATAATTCCTAAAACAGACGGCGCCGCTTCATAAGAAGTTGGAAGCGATTCCGCGCTCGGCGCTGGTTCAACACTCGGCGGAACTATCTCTACTTCAATATGAGGAACTTCCACTGTGGGAACGTATTGTTCTCCCGCAGGCATTTGTTCTACTGGAGGCCTCATTTCTCCCGGGGGCAATTGCTGGTAATTGACAGAAGGCGGAACATATCCTACTCCCTGTCCGCTGTCATCCATAGGCATATAATTACCTCCTTCTTGCGTCCTGTAATTTTCATCTCCAGGAGGCATTCCCATATCTCCTCTTTCCGGAAATTGAATTTCTTGCCGAGGCATCATCTGCGCTTGCTCGCCATTAAAGTCAGGATATTGCCCTGACTCTCCGCCAGGAGGACCGTATATTATGTCTCCCTGCTGTGGCTGTGGCATCATACCTCCTTCGCCGGGAGACATAGGGGGCATCATTCCTTCTTGAGGCATCATGCTTTCTTGAGGCTGCATCATAAAAAATTGCTGCATTCTTTGAGCTTGGTCCATCTGCTGCATCATGCCTTGAACTCTGTCTTTGCTCATCATCCCGGTATCGGCCGCGAAATTCGCGCACTCCTCAATCCGCGCCGGATCGCCGCAATAATTGCTGCATTCTTCAATTGACCTGCATCCTCCTGGTCCGGGCTGCTCTCCCATTTTACCGATAATACTCATCTGTTTTTCCATCATTATCGCTTCTTCAGGAGAAAGAAGTCCGCTTTCTTTTGAAAAATTGAAACAAGTTTCCCTATTTTCTTCTTTACTGCAAAACGCGTCGCATTCTTCCGTGTTTTTACATCCTCCGGGACCGCCAATGCTCATCATCTTCTGCGCTTTTTCAGCTTCTTCTCGCGGCATAAGTCCATGCTCCACCGCAAAATTCATGCACTCTTCCATACGGCTCGTATCGTCGCAATACGCTTTGCACTCTTCGGGATTTTTACACCCTCCGGGACCCGACCCTGCCGCTTCAAGAATTTCCATCGCTTTCTGTTCGTCAATTTCCGGCCCTTTCGGCTTACCAATATCTCCCTTCGCGATTTTAATCATAAAATCTGCTTCTTCCTGGGAAATTTTTCCTTCATCAACCACAAATTTCATACATTCTTCTATATTATCGCGATTTTTACAATAACTGTCGCAATTTTCTCTTGACTGACATCCGCCAGGCCCTCCCTTTGCCGCTTTTTCTCTTATCTTGTCCGCCTCTTCCGCGGAAGTGTATCCGTTTTGAACTCCGTAATTAAGGCACTCGTCAAGATTCTCCAAAGACCGGCAATACATATCGCAAGATTTCGGAGTGGTGCATCCACCCGGTCCGGCAACAGGGTCCTCGGGCTTATTTTCCATCTGCGCCATATCCTCCATCCTTTTGGCTTCCATCGCTGAAAAAACTCCCCGGCTTTTGCCCCACTCAATGCAAGAAATTTGATTGGCTGGATTATCGCAATAAATTTTGCATTCTTCTTGCGAATTGCAGCTGCCAAGCTCGGCAATCGGATAAGAAATTTCCAAGGGGTTTTGCGCCGAAACGACAAACCCCGCAAAAAGCAAAATCGCGATTAAAATAATTTTTCTCATATTTTATTGAGCGAAAGGATTTTTATAAGCGTCTTTAAAAGGATTGGCCGCATTTTCTATGTCATTAAAAACATTGGCTTCTTCCACAACCTTTGATAATTCATCGTCTTGCGCTTTCTTCTGCTCGGCCAAAAGTTCGGAACGTCCGGTTTCCTTGCCGGAAACCACGCCCGCTGAAAAACCCTTATATTCACCATAATAATAACCGCCGAAAAGGCCCACAAACAAAGCCACAATGGGCAAGACCATCAAATATGTTTTTTGACTCATTTTGTTAAAAAATTAAATTAGTAATTGTCATTTACTCCATTCTACAACAAAACTCCCCCCTGGGCGGGAGGAGTTATCCACAAAAAAAGAAGAAATTACGATTTTAATTTTTTTTCCTTGAAATCACGTATTTCTCTGCGCGCCCTTTGGTTGGCTTTGTCTATCGCTTGGCGCCATGTTGCACCGTTTCCCTCAGCCCTGATTCCCTTTGCCGCTCCCGGAAAAATTATTTGCATTTCAGCCCTAAAAACATCTCCCTTGCTGTGTTTTTTAACTCTTTCTATTTCAATTTCAACTCTCCAGTCAACCCCTGTTTTTTTGGAAAATTTTTCAACCATTATTCCCGCTTTTTTTTCTACGAAATCGCGGGTTTTTTCTTCCAACTCAAAATTTGTCGCCTTAAGATTTAAATTCATCATACTTTTTTAACAAGAAACTCCCTTAAGAAGTTTCTTGCCTATTTTCTTCCATAAAGGCCCACAAGTGTCGCTTGGTCCAAAACGCGAGGTTCCATTGTTTGTTCCAAAGTTTTTTTATCTATACCCGAAGGCAAATCCAAATATCCGTCAAGGGCATAAAGCTTAAACATATACCTGTGTTTTTTCGCTCCTGCCGGAGGGCAAGGACCTCCATATTCATTTCTGCCAAAATCGTTTCTCCCCTGCAGCGCGCCTTCGGGAACGCTGTATTCTTGAATTTCTTCGATTTCATCGGAAATATTGAAAACTATCCAATGGTCAAAAGTGCGGCCCGACGTGGCGTCAGGATCATCCATTATCAAAACCAAACTTTCCGCTCCTTCAGGGATGTCGCTTACCAAGAGAGGAGGGCTGACATTTTCACCGTCGCAAGTGTATTTTACCGGAATGTCGGAACTATTTTCAAAAGCAGGGCTCGATAAATTCATAAATAAAATAAAATTTAATAACCGGCGACATTTAAATTGTTTTCTAACACAAAACTTCTTAAAACGCCCTGCGAAGCGGCGATTCTGACAATATCATCCATCATTACTATAACAAACGGCACAAGAATTATTATCATCAAAATGCTGAGAATTTTTTCGTTTCTGGACCAATCTTTGCGCCATATTTCGTAAAAAAGAAGTATTGAATACAAACTTATGGAAAAAGGAACGATAAGCGTTATCAAAAACACGACTCCCCAAAGAAGATAAGAAAGTCCCAAAAGAGAACCGGAATTTATTATGGTATGCCATATGAACTTCAAGGCAAGCCAAAGATTGCCCGCGTAAAAAACAGCGAAGTACGAAAAGAAAAGCAGGTACAAAATAGTAAGAGCAGACCTCCATGTAGGCGCGAAATAAAAACTGAAAATACGAGAAAAATAATTTTGTTTAACAAATTCGTCTTTTATCATATGAAAAAGATTAACTTATTTTTATTATAACACTAAAAAACGATTTGAGAAAAAGCCGAAAGAAGCACCAAAAAACCGAAACTCACGGCAAACCAGCCAAAATTTATCTTTTTTGAAAGCCGGAATAAAAAACCCATTGTTAAAAGCCCGAAAACGAAAGATGTCAGAACACCCGTGATTCCGGAAATTCCTATTTCAATACCGCGGCCGGAAATGAAAAAAAAGACGTTGGCGCAAAAGACGGCGGGAAGGCTCATAAGAAAACTCAATTTTAGAGCATCGGTATCGTTAAAGCGGCGGAAAAGAAGCGAGGCAATTGTAAGCCCGGAACGGGAAAGACCAGGAAGAGAAGAAAAACCTTGAAGAATTCCGGCAATAACTCCATCTTTAAAGTTTACATCTTTCACTTCTCTGAATTCTGATTCTTTTTTCCTAAACAGCGCGAGCCCAGTAATTATAAGAAATATTCCTACGGCTCCGGAAACAACGCCGGAAGAAACATCTGCAAAATACTTTTCGGCGAAAATAACGAGCGGGACCGACACGACTCCCGTAAACAACGTGCTTAAAAAAAGAAAATTAAAAATTTGTCTGTTCTCCTTTTTAAAAATAGAAAAGACGTCTTTTCTCAAATAAATCAAAGCCGCGAAAAAAGTGCCTATATGCAGAAAAACCGCCATTGAATAAGCGGCCGTATAATTTTTACCGAAAAAATTCACTCCGGCAAGAGATACCAGCCCGTCCGAACTTAAAGGCAGCCATTCGGCAATACCCTGAATCGCGCCCATTACAAAACCTTCTAACATTTTTTAATAATACCAAAATCTCAAGCAGAATATAAGCGAACCGGCAAAAAAAGAAGGGACATAAAACATATAAAAATACCCCGACACGAAGTCGGGATATTTTTTTAAACCTCTATATTCTTCGCCTCTTTTCTTATCACTGCCCAATGATAAAGATACAAAGGCAGACCTACTATTATCATCGCCAAATTTATAGAAGCATCCCGCTGGCGCTGGCTTGATACCGGATCAACTTTATCGGATTGTTCTTTCCAAATTTTATAATCAGCGATAATTCTTTGCATTTCCGCCCTTTCGGTTTCCGTGAGCTGCTCTCCAGCCGCGGCTTTTTCTAAATTTTCAACAGGCGCATACACAGGCAATATTTTTGAACTGACTCTCTGCTGGTCATCGGCGCCGGTAAAGACAAACGCCTTAAGCCCCATGTTTATAAACCTCACTCCCGCAATGACCATAAGCGTAAGCCCGACAAGCGAAAACAAATAAAGATAAATCGTTCTTATTATTGTTTGTTTTTTCATTTTTAATTTTATTATTTCATCCCGTACGCTTTTCTCGTTTCCGGGTCATTAACTCTGGCCTGGGCCGTTTTCATTCTTTTTTCTTCTTCTTTCAAAGCTTCCGCTCCTTTTTTCTCTAAAATTTTTTTCTTTTCTTCTTCCATTAATACCACTTTTCTTCCCTGCTTCAATTGTTCCAAATAACCGGGGACCGGTTTCGGCATTTTTTCAAAATTCATGATATTTTTTGCTAATTTTATAATACTTTAATTATACTCCTTGGTTTCCGCCGCCTCAATCGCTTCCAAAATCATTTTTTTCACATCAAAATTTTCCTCGGCTTTTTCAATTTCACTCAGTCTTGCCTTTGTCGCCGGATGGCGCGGCGTAAAAAGCTGGCAGCAATCTTGGTCGGGAATTATGGAAATCTCATAAGTCCCTATTTTTTTCGCCAAATCAATAATCTCTTCTTTATCCATTCCTATAAGAGGTCTTAATATTTGAAAACCGGAAGCCCTGGAAACTACCGACATATTTTCCATGGTTTGAGAGGCTACTTGCCCCAAACTCTCTCCGGTTATCAAGGCTCCGGCTTTTTCTTTTTCGGCGATTTGCGAAGCAATTCCCATCATAAGCCTGCGATATATTACTACGCGATATTTTTCCGGCGCAGACAAAACTATTTTTTTCTGAATTTCACCGAAAGGAACGAGAAATAATTTTGAACCGTGCTGATGCCGGTCTAGAGTTTTTACAAGCTCTTCCGCCTTCTCAATGGAAGCTCTATTCAAAAACGGATAGGCGTGAAAATGAACGAAAACAACCCGGCACCCCCTTTTCATCATCATAAACGACGCGGCAGGAGAATCTATGCCGCCGGAAAGAAGCGCTACCGCCTTGCCGCCCGAATCAACAGGCAATCCGCCGATCCCCTTATATTTTTCAAAATAAAAAATCGCCTTGCCGCTATGCATTTCAACATTGATTGTTTTCCCGGGATTTTTTAAATCAACAATGGCGCCGGTTTTAAGTTTTACGAATTCTCCGAGTTCCCTGTTTATTCCTTCCGAAGTTAACGGAAAATTTTTATCCGAACGGATAGAAGAAATTCTAAAACTTACGGGATTAAAATCAACAATTTCCTTTTCAAGCCGTTTTTTTATCGTTTCCATATCCGGCTTAACCCGAAAGACTGGCATAAAATTGGCAATACCCGGAGTCGCTTTCAAGATATCCCTGACTGCGGCTTCGTCAAAACCTGCTTTTGGAACAATAAAAAAACCGCCGGATATCTTTTCTATCCTTACTCCGCCGTTTTTTACAAACGCTTTTTTTAGATTATTCAAAAGGCGCGCCTCGAACAGGGGCCTGTTTCTTTTCTTTAAGGTTATTTCGTGAAAATGCGCGAGAAATCCATCCACAAATTTTACTTTATCTCGTACGTCAGGCTCACGTTAACGCTAATTTCCTGCGAACCCGGTTCAATTGTTGAAACCGAGGAAACCGTATCGCCGCCCATTCCTATACCAATACCTTTCTCGTAGACAGAATAAGGATAGCCGTCCGATTCGTAAATGGAAATAAGCTTGCCTACTTTAAACCCCGCGGACTCAGCCATTGATTTCGCTTTTTCCTTGGCTTTTTTGATTGCCTCGTCTCTCGCGTCGTTTCGAACAACGGTCGGATCGTCAACCGTAAAAGAAAGCTGGCTTACGGAATTAGCTCCTTTTTCAACAACACCGGAAAGCACTTTTCCTATTTTTGAAAAATCCCTTATTTTTACCGAGACTGTCTGTGTTATCGTATATCCCACGATTTCAGGCGGGGGACAGGTTGAACTGGAAGAACCGGAATAAATTATTCCGCAATTTGAATACTGATATCTCGGCGAAAGATTATATCCCTCGGTTTTTATATCCTTCGGGTCAATACCATTTGACTTCACAAAATCTATCGACGCGTTGACTTTTTCTGTATTTTTCGCTTGAGACGCGCCCACATCCATTCCTCCTTCCGTGATCACGCTAAAAGTAAATTGCGCCACGTCGGGAACGGTCGTTATCTTGCCGTCTCCGCTCACGGTAAAACTTCTGTAAGAAGAAGGCGCGATTGATTTAGAATAAGTTATCACGTAAAAAACCGATGAAAACGCAATGGCAAGAGAAACCAAAATAATCGCCGGCCACAAATAATTTTTCGCTTGTTTTTCCATAAATTAAAATTTTAATAATTTAACAGGTTAATAATAAATTCCAATTATATTCCGATATCTTTATATTGTACCCAAAAAAACGGCTCCGGACAATAAAACTCATTATAAAGCGGTAAAATTTCCCTGCGGAAAATATTTAGGATGATTTTCAAAAAATTCCCATATTATTTCCGACGCGGAAATTGCCTGCAAGGGATCTTCTCCCAAGAACCATGCTTTTCCTCCTCCAGGCCAGCTATGTCCGCCGTTTTTTACGTCATAAAATACAACGCCTGAATTTTCGTCGCAGCCATCATATTCTTCCATTTTAAAAAATTCGTTTTCTGTCTTTCTTGGATTAATCACACACCTGTTATGTCCCACCCAAAAAGAAAGCGCCTTAATGACTGCCGGATGATTGACGCCAAAAATTTTATAAACAGGGTCAGTGGCAAATCCTCCGTAAAAAGGAATGGTATCGTCAGCCTGCCCATGAAAAATTATTATTGACACCGGTTCTGCCGGCTTGCACATCGTCAAATCCATAGACCCTGAAACCGAAGACACGGCGGCAAAAATATCCGATGCTTCACAGGCCATTTTATAAGCCATTATTCCCCCATTGGACATCCCCGCTATATAAATACGGCGCGAATCTATCTTGTATTCTTTTTTCATCTGCCGGACTATTTCTTCAAGAAATTCCGCGTCATCAACGCCGAACGGCTTGACTAAATTACAGCAATAACCTGCATTCCACGTAAGAAGATAATTATTAAAAAGTCCGGTACCGTTCGGATAAACGACAATAAATCTGTTTTTATCGGAAACTTCATCCATTTTCGTAGTTTCTCTGGCGATATCCGCGTTTCCGCCGGCTCCATGAAGCATCAAAACAAGAGGTATGGGGCTTCCGCCGTTATAATCTTTAGGCAAATGAACCAAATAGCTTCTCTCCAGCCCGCCCATTGTCAGATATAATTTAAAATCCGAAGAGGAGATTTCTTTTGGAGTAGTTCGCGCGATTACGAAATTATCAAAAACCCAAGTTCTTAATTGGAAAATAACGGCAATAAGTATCAAAACAGCCAAAAGAGAAACAAAACGCCTGCCTGCTTTCATAAAATAATATTACCAAAAACGGCTGAATTTTGAAATAAAAAAACCGCCAGCCCGATAAGACGGACAGGCGGTTTGCGTTGAATGCGTTTTTTCTAAAGCCTCTTTTTTGAAGAAGAAACAACATACTCTTCCGCTATTTTTCTGAGACGGAATACGCCGTTTATGTTTCTAAAAACAGCGTACTTGTAGGCACCCTCTTTGCGCGCGAAAAAAAACGCGGCGCCGCGAATCATGGGGCCGCAAAAAATTTCCCCCGAACCAATTATAGTCCAATGACCCTCGGGATTTGCGCTCAAGCAGCCTAAACGCTCAAGCTCGTTGGCAATCGGCTCTGCCGCTTCCCAACCATCACCCATCTTTTTCGCCAACTCCTTTATTTCCTTTTCAAAAAAATTTTCCATGGTTCTTTCCCCTTTCCTCCCTGAAGTCTTTTTAAGTTCTAGAAATTTTTTTGACAAGAAAATTCCTGGATTTTCCGGGAAACTTCGCTTCCACATATTCCCAGGCAAATTCCTCCTTTCGAAAATAATAAAGCGTTCCTTCTATGATAGGTCCGGCAAGCTGCACATGCAGATTGCATAGACCCTGAGATAAAGTAGGACGCTTCAATAGTACAAAATTGCCAACAAGAGAAGCCCTGCTTTCAAACATTTCGGAAGACAAAACCGACTCGTTAACAAGAATTTCCGCTTGCTTTTTGGCTTCTTCCCATTTTCTAGAAGAAAGAGCCTGGACAAACGGTTCCCATTTCACATTGATCACGCTGTCGTAAATCCCCATTTTTATATTTCCTCCCTTTTTTCTGTTTTCAAAATTCTTCAAATCCAAGAAGAAATTTACCATAAAAAATAACTTGTGTCAAACACACAAGGGTTCTTAATCCCTATTAAAAATAAAATTCCCGATCTTTTGTAACGCTGCTTTATCCCGTCTCGCTCCGCAAACTAGAAAGCATTTTCCTTTTTTCCGTCTCCCCCGCTTTCATTTTCCTCACAACTTTTCCGAAAAAATCAATTGTTTTATCATAAGTGATTCTATCCACATCATATGGAGTCGCGTCTTTTCCTCCATGAGCGAACGAATATCGCGCCGGATCTTCATAAGACGGCTTCGCTCCGTATATCATTTCCGAAACTAAGCTTAAAGCGCGAACCGTTTTCGGGCCCACGCCTTTTGTTGCCAAAAGCGCTTCGTAATTTTCCGGCTTCTCATCGCATACTTTTCCCAAGACTTTCTCCAAATATTTGCTTTTTGAAAAATCCTCGCTCACGACGGGATGCCAAAAAAATTCTTTAGTTTCTAAATTTATCAAAGTCATCTGTCTGGTTCCTTGTCTTAACGAAACTGTCCGCGAAAGCCTCGAAGAATGTTTGCGTAAAATTTCAATATCTTTCATAAGCCCGCCGTAATTACCCTGAACAAGCTCCGCGCTTAATTTCCGAGTCTGTCCGCTTTTTTTAGCCGACAAATCAAGGGTAGGCGAAATCAAATCGCTTGAAATACCCGAATGAGGTTCGCAGACCAAATCGGTGGCTTTTTCCGAATGCCAATGATATCTGCGGGCTGTTTGTTTTTCCGTGTTCATTCCCTGTTGAACAACCGCCCACGCTCCGCCCTTGCTAAAAAAGAAAGAGTGATGATAAATCTGAAATCCGTCCTGTACCAAAGCGCCGTCAACCTTAGCCGCCATTTTTGAATTATAGACAAGCGATTCGGATTTTTCCTCGCCAAGCCCAGATCTTTCTCCATGCGTTTTTATTTCATCGGGAGTTTTTCTTGAGGTTTTCCCTTTCCCGCCGCAAATAAAAATTCCCAAATTATTTTCCCTGCCCCTCACCGCCTCTTTTAGCGAAGCGGTTAAAACCGTAGTGAGCCCGGACGCGTTCCAATCAAAAGCCAAAACGGTCCCGAGCGACTGGAACCACGCGGGGTCTGAAATTCTTTTCACAAATTCATCCGGACCATATTCGGCAATAATAATTTCTACCATTTCCCTTCCAAGCTTTACCATTCTCTCGTAAAGCCACTTCGGGCAAATGCCGTAGTCAAGGCCGAATGTGGCAATATTTTTTTGTATCATCTTATATATATTATAGAATACCTGTATGGCTTCAAAAACATCCGCCGGGCTTTTGATGTACCGGGTAAAAAACGGGAAAATTGAATTCCTTTTAGGACACCCGGGAGGCCCTTTTTTCAAAAACAAAAATAATGGATTTTGGACAATTCCCAAAGGGGAAATAAAAAAAGACGAAGCACCGCTTGAAACCGCAGAACGAGAATTTGAAGAAGAAACAGGGCTTAAACCCATTAAAGAATTTATCCCGCTTGGAGAGATAATTCAAAAAAACGATAAGAAAGTTTTTGCCTGGGCTTTTGAATCAACAGACTGGCAAGATGACAACACAATATCTATTCCCCAAACAAATCTCGTTGAAATTGAATGGCCGCCAAAAAGCGGAAAGACAATAAAGTTCTCGGAAATTGATAAACTGGAATTTTTTGATTTTGAAAACGCTAAAGAAAAGATAAATCAGGCGCAAATTCCGTTCTTGGAAAATCTTTTAAAGTACATTGACAAAAACCTATAAAAATGCTATAAAAGATATATTAAGGTTTTAAAAAGTGTGAAAGGAAGGAGGTGAAGGTAGGTGAAAAAAAGATTTCAACAAACACCGGAAAATTGGAAACGGTTTAAAGGCTACGGCAGGTATGGTCAAGGAAGCTGGGAAGAGTTGGAAGTTCAAGCGGCAGACAGAGAGCACGCCGCAACACAAATCTCTTTCAAGTTTAGAGAAATCCACCGTCTAACCCGAACCGCTTTCGTTCAAACATCCAATATCCACCCCGCATAACTCTCCCCTTTCTAAAAGCCCCGCTATAAAAAGCGGGGCAGGTTTTTTGTTTTATTCGTATCTAAGCGCTTCAATCGGGCTTTTACGCGAGGCCTGCCGCGCCGGATAAAGCCCGAAAATCAGTCCGACAAAAGCCGAGACTCCTATTCCCAAAAGCGCGGCTGAAAACGGAAAAGTAAATCCCCAATCAATAGCAAGCGCCTGCGTCAGAATTAAAGACGCCAGAAAAGAAAAGGCGGCCCCAAGAAAAATTCCGATAAGTCCGCCCATGGCGGTGAGCAAAATCGCTTCAAGTAGAAATTGGCTTAAAATATCTTTTTCGGTCGCTCCAAGCGCTTTGCGAAGCCCTATTTCCCGAGTGCGTTCGGTAACAGAAACAAGCATTATATTCATAATTCCAATTCCGCCAACGACAAGCGAAATGGCCGCTACCGCCGCCAAAAACAGCGTAAGAATATTCATAATGGTTCCGACCATCTCCATCGCTTGCGCCTGAGTTTCCAAAAAGAAATCGTCTTTGTCAGGGTCGGTGATATTATGGTTATTACGCAGAGTAATTTTTATATCCTCAACAGTCCTATCGACATTTTCTTCGCTGTCGGCCTCCACCACGATACGATTATAATATTTGATGCTGAAGATATATTGCTGAGCGGTAGTGTATGGCGTGATAGCCGAATCATCAAAACTGATGAAAGAAAACTGCCCTTTTTCCGGCAGCACGCCGACAATACGAAGCCCTCGATTTTTTATTTTTATCTTCTGCCCGAGCGCTTCTTCGTTTGGCTCAAAAAGTTCATTTCTAAGTTTTGAACCGATAATAACAACTTCCGCTTTGGACATTATTTCTTCATCGGTAAAAAGCCTGCCTTCTTCGGGATAGATATCATAAATTTCCGCGAAAAAATTGTTAACGCCGAAAACAGTAGTCTGATGAATTTTATTTTCCCGCGTTGCCGCTTCGGAACCGAAAACTATAGGCATTACGCGCATCAAATGCGGCACATTGATTTTTTTTTGCAAATCTTCCAAATCCTTATTTTTCAAAGAATCGGTAAAGGTGGAAAGAGAATCCGCAATGCCGGTAGGCTGCCGGCCTGGAGCTATAGCGATAGTTTTCGAACCCATGCTCTGAATTTGACCAAGAATAAGATTTTGCGCTCCCTGCCCCAGAGAAACAATAAGAATAATCGCCGTAACCCCTATCACTATTCCTAAAATAGTAAGAGACGAACGCGACTTGTTCGTTTTAAGTCCCCTAACCGCGGTTCTAAAACTATATTTAAAAGTCATGGCTTTCTTGTTTTACTTCTCAAACATATGCCTCGATTTGCGGCGGTCTCCGACTTTTTCATCACTCTCGATTTTTCCGTCTTTCAAACGGATAATTCTTTGCGCGTGTTCGGCTGTGTAAGTTTCGTGAGTTATAAGAATAACAGTATGCCCTTTTTCTTCGTTCAACCGCTGGATTGTTTCCATAACCATCTGCCCCGATTTGGAATCGAGATTTCCGGTAGGTTCATCGGCAAAAATTATCTGCGGAGAATTCACCAAAGCGCGCGCTATCGCCACGCGCTGTTTTTCGCCTCCGGAAAGCTGATAGGGTTCATGGTTTATCCGATGAGACATCCCGACAATATCTATGGCGGCTTTCGCCATTTCATCCCAGAGAGATTCTTTTATCCCCGAATAAAGGAGTGGCAATTTTACGTTTTCCAAAACCGTAGTTTTTGGAAGAAGATTAAACGCCTGGAAAACAAAACCCATCTTTTTGTTTCTTACGCGCGCTATTTCTTCCTTTGAATAATCGTCTATGGTTCTTCCGTCAAAACGATACTCGCCGGACGTATAGAAATCCAGAAAACCGAGCATGTGAAGAAGAGTTGATTTTCCGGAACCGGACGGGCCCATCACCGCCACAAATTCTCCCTGTTCGATATTAAAAGAAATGCCATCCAAAGCCGGCAGGTCAGAACCGTCCGAAGTGTATCTTTTGACTAAATTTTTTGTTTCTATAAGAGACATAAAATTGCAGAAAAAAATCCTTCGCAAAAAGGCCGCGTTTTTTATTTCTTCACGGAAATCATCACCTTATCGCCTTCGCTTATGCCGTTTGTTATTTCAATATTACCGTCAGAACCCCTTAGCCCGATCTCAACTTTAATCTCCTTGTAAGTTTTTCCGTCCGGTTCAATAACCTTTACGAATTTATCCCCGTTTGACGATATGACCGCGCGAAAAGGAATTGAAATCACGTTCTCTTTTTTGTCGGCCAAAATATCCAAATTCGCGGTCATGCCCGATTTAATCCTGTCGTCTTTTTTAATGAATTGAAAAGTCGTCTTGTATGTTGAAACTCCTTCGATAACAGTTTCGGCAGGGTCTATTTTTGTAAGCCTCGCTTCAAAAAAAACGCTTTCTCCGTACGCGTCAAGCGTCACTTTCGTGAAATCTCCTATTTGAAGTTTAGAGATATCGGCTTCGGCAATATTCGCTTCTATTTCAAAATCGGACTCGGAAATCATTGAAACAACGGAAGTATTCGCTATCGCGGTTTCGCCGACCTTGGCGTCTTGCTTCGTAATTACTCCCGCTATGGGCGCCCAAATGACATTTTTAGAAATTTGCGCTTTTATTTTATCAACAGCCGCTTCGGCTTCTTTCACGCTGGCTTTTTTCGCTTCAATTTCTTCCGAAGAACTGCCTGCGAGTTCCAAATCCAGTTGTTTTTCCGCCAGGTCTAAGGCTGATTGCTCCGTACGAAAACCTTCCACTGCCGTGGAAAGATTTGAAATCGCCGTATTGACATTTGTTCTTGCGGCGGAAACATCTGTTTTCCACCCGTCTATCGTAGTTTGAGAAAGCGAAGTATTCGGAGTAAGAGAATTTACAACAGAAGCCGCTTTTCCCAGAAAATCGCTTATTTGGTTTAAATTGTTTTGGGCAACATTCGCTTTTGAAAGCAGTTCTTCGGAAGAAAGTCCGCTTAAAACCCAGGAATTCCAATTGACTAAAAGCACTTCAACGCTTCTTCTTCCAAATTCAACCGCTATTTCAGTCGTTGAATCCGACGGGCTGAATCTAAGCTGAGGGCTTACGCTTCTCGGATTATCAAAAAACTGGTCGGCCTTGCCGCGAACCGCGTCGTCGGACTTGGTGTAAGCATCTTCTATCTTGTCCAAAAGAGTGCGTTTCGCGTCATCCAAAGCGACTCCTGCGTTCGCCACTTTTACTCTTTGTATTTCTATCTCTTCGGGTCGGGAACCCCTTTCAAGTTCAGCCAGCTGAATTTTCGCTGATTCAAGAGACGCTTCCTTGCTCCTCAAGTCGGCGGAAAGTTCCGAAGTGTCCAAAGACGCTATGGATTGTCCCGAAAAAACCTTATCGCCAACATCGACATAAACCGCCACAATTCTTCCGCTGGATTGAAAAGCCAAATCAACGCTTTGCGCCGGTTCGACTTTTCCGGTAACGCTCACTTCCAAAACAACATCCGTCTTCTTCGCCTCGGCAAAATCAAAAGCGGTTTCCCCCCCTCTCAAAAAGAAAAACCAAATTCCCGCAGCCACCAGGACGGCAAGAATTGAAAACAAAAAAATATACTTATGCTTTTTAAAAATTGAAGTCATAATTTTTTCTAATTTAAAACGAAGAGGTTATTTTCCTTTATTCGGCTGGCGGTCGGCTTTTTTGGGCACGACAAAGATGGCGATAATATAAGCGGCTATTCCCAGCACGAAACCGGTAAGCGCCGTTATCGCTATCCACGCGAGCCTCAAAACCACCGGGTCAACGTCAAAATACTCGCCAAGCCCGCCGAAAATTCCGGCAAAAACTTTGTTCTCTCCGCTTCTGTATAACTTTTTCATAATGCTATTTATAGCATAAAAAACCCGGAAAGTTAAAGAAGCTGTTCGGTTGACCCGGTTCCTTCTTTTCTCTAAGATATAAGCCAGAATTTGAAAACAAAATAGCAAAAAGGAGGTGATAATCTTGGGCAAAAATAAAAAGAAAAGACCGAAAAAAACCAAGCTTGAAATGATATTTGAAAAAACGGCGGAAGACGTGAGAATTTTAAGAAAAAATGCCTCAATCGTCATCAATATCGAAAACAATGCGGAAAAACCTGTCTTGGTAGAAAATCCAAATGGCCGGCTCAATTTGATAGCCGTTATCGGGCCATCGTCTTTTTTGTGGGAAGGAAAAGAATATTGCGTGGATGAAGCCGTTCTTTTGGAAATAGGAGCAGAAAGAGCTCGACCTTACATCCTTTCGAAAGCGAAAAGGGGGAAACTGAAAACAAAAAGCCTTCACGGCAGAAACAAAAGATTTTTTCTTTCAGAATCTCAATATAAAATAGCGGCGCCGGTTTTATTTGACTGCATCGCAAAAAAAGCGACGGAGAAATGTTCGACCAGAATGAGGGCTGGCTGGAAGATTCATGAAAAAAACACCAGATGGAACAAATTCCGTAAAAATTTTGAAATAAAAGACAAGACAAAATGGCGGCCAAACGGTTCAAGATTCTCAGTATCGAAGAAAGACAGCTTGGTTCTTGGAGATATTTTTTGGGCGGAATTGAATTTAAACTCCGCCACAAAACGCCAAGTAGACGGCATTGCAAACGCTATCGGCATGGTAATAGTGGGCTGGACAGAGAAGAGAGGAAAAGATTTTAAAAAATTTCTCAAAAGCCAAAACGGAGACGAAATTAAATGGAGCATCAAAAGATTGCCTCTGTATCTTGAAAAAATCGCCATGAAAAGATGTATTGAAATAAATCCCAAAAGCCGCTTTGTCTGCGATTTCTGCGAACTCTTGGGAATAAATTTGGAATCCAAAACCGACGAAGAAATTTTAGCGGAAAAAGCCGAGGAAATCGGAAATCCCTTGGGCAGAATAGGCAATATGGTATTAAAAACCAGCCCGCGCATCGCGGCAAAACGCAAAACTCAACCAAGATATCCCAAAAGATACGTGGTAATAGAAGTTTATCCTCCCGAGATTTTGGAAAAAGAAGAAGAAGAAACAAACTGGATAAATCCGAAATACCTGGACCAAACGGCATTTATTGAAGACATTATCCCGTTTTAAAAAGCGCCGAAATGCGATTGATTACGCATAGCGGCGCTTTATTATTTTCTGGCAACCTAAAAATAAAAGGGCAACATAAAATATTGCCCTTTTTGTGGTGAGATAAAATTAAAATGTTTAAATCCGTAAAATTTCTTTATCCCCCAGCGTCACTAAAATATAAAATGTTTTTCCAACACCGAGATCCGCGCTCTCGTCGTCTTTGCCAAAATTAACGATCACTTCCGGCAAATATTTCCTGGCAGCTTCCATTCCGTCTTTAACAAGGCAATTGTCGGCTATTAACATATCCACAAGAAAGTCGTAGACGTTAGCGGCCTCAATCAAATCCATAAGCACCCGTAGTTTTTCTTTCCGGGAAGATTGTTCTTTAAACACCTTCTCAAGCTCTTCTGCTTTCTTCTTAACCTCTTTTTCCTTCTCTTTCAGCTTTTTTCTATCAGCATCAGCAACAAAAAACTCCATCCTCTTTTTCCCCCTTCTTTTTTTAATGAGCAATTCTATATTTTAGAGATAGCACATATTTATCTTTTTGTAAAGAGCAAGATTTAGCAAAACGAAAGCCCGCCTCCATAAAACGAAGACGGGCCGTCATTTGGGACTTGGCAAAGGGTCATCCCCTAAGACCGATCCGATTGAGTTAGCCATTGGAATTTACACAATTTCCAACTCAGAAAAACTCTTTTGGTCTTTTTCATTCCTCTCTTCCTCTTTTTGGAAATAATACGTTCCCAAAACAGTGCCTACCGCGCAACCAAAAGCATAAACTACGGCAATCAGCCAATTATCAATGTCGTCCACAAAACGCTGAAGCACATAATACCATATGAGGACGTTAACCATTGTAATTGCCCCGCTTGCCATAACCTTTGTTCTCGTGACAACTTTAGTCCAAGCGGTCACAATAAGCATTTCAATAATGCCGACAAAAAATAAGAAGAACATAGTGTGTTTTTCTGAAGTTTACGCTAGTAATTTTTTAACGACCAATGAAAAAATATTCCCTCAGCGGGAATACTTTTCACTACGAAATTATTATACTCTAAAAAAGCTTTTTTTACAACCCCCCGCAATATTTCATAATTCACTTCCCTTCTTCGGAAAAAACGCGATAAGGATACCTTTTTGAGAGCAAATTGTAAAAATAAGGCCTCGAGATAAAGGAAAACCCCACAATGGTCATCGCGAAAAAAACCGCGATTTTTACCCCGACGGACATGTTCAAAACAAACACGAAAAAAGACGAAAAAAACATTATGATTCCGCCGGTCGGCTCGTTCTTCCACGCGACGAAAAGAAGTATCGTAAAAACATACGCGGGGAAAAGACGCATAACAAGCAGCGTTATTATCGCCCAGACAGAAGGGTCGTCATCATAAATTCCCAAAGCGGAAATCCACAAAAAGCAAAGGAAAGCTATTCCTAAAGATCTGGGTGTCCAGTATGAAATTTTTTCCATCTTATCCCTATCCATATTCATTTGCATAAAATTTTATTTCAAAAAAGCCTTACGGCAAAAACACAAACTGTCGGCAAGAACAAAAACAAAAGTGCAAATTCTCCGCTAAAACTCGTCTCCGAATTTCTTCTCTTCAAGCTCTGAAATTTCTCTTTCGCCAAAGCCCAGATGATGACCCACTTCGTGCCAAACCACTTCAAAAACCAGCTTTCTTATTTTTTTTGAATCGGTCCTCCCCGCCAGCTCTTCAATCGGCTTTTGGAAAATAGTGATCTTATCGGGCATCACGCCGAAATATCCGGATCCGCGGGCGCTCTTTGGAACGCCTTCATAAAGCCCCAAAATATCGTCATCAACAAAAATTTCCGTCTCGCCGAAATTCTTTTTGCGCGCTTCTTCCTCAACGACAAAAACAAGGTTCTCCAAAGACGCTTTTGCTTTCCCCGGCAAGGCGTTCACCGCTTCTGCCACTATTTTTTCAAATTCTTTTGTATTCACTTCCGTACTGTTATTCTACCAAAAAATCGCCGGACAAGCTCCCTCCTGCCAGCTGGCCGCAAGCGGCGCTTATATCCTCGCCAAAACGGTATCTCTGGGTAACTCCTATTCCTCTTTTCTCCAAAATTTCCCGGAATTTTTTAATCTTAAGAGGAGCGGAAGGCTTGAAAAATCCGGTCGGATTATAAGAAATCAAATTGACGAAACAAAGGCGCCCCCTCATCAGCTCGGCCAATTTTTCGGCATGCTTTTCACTGTCATTTACACCGCTTATCATTACATACTCAAACATCACGCGGCGTCCGGTATTTTTTATATAATCATCAACCGCGGCTAAAATTTTCTTAATCGGATATTTTTCGTTAATCGGCATCAATTTTAAACGAAGGTCGTCATCGGGAGCATGAAGTGAAATCGCCAAATTTATCTGTAATTTTTCTTTTGCCAAATTTATAATTCCTTCAACAATACCGGCGGTAGAAATTGAAAAATGCCTGGCGCCCAGATTAAATTCTTCCTTGCCGTTCAAAATCTTTATCGCCCCGATCACATTTTTGTAATTCAAAAACGGCTCACCCATACCCATAAAAACTACGCTGGTGATTTTTTCTTTAAATTTCTTCAAATAGCGGGCGAAAAACAAAACCTGGTCTGTAATTTCATAAATATCCAAATTTCTTTTGAATCCGGTTTTTCCCGTGGCGCAAAAAGAACAATCCAAAACGCAGCCCACTTGAGAAGAAACGCAAACGGTATTTCTGGCGCCCTTGCCTCTCATTAAAACCGATTCAATTTTCAAGCCGTCTTTTAAGACGAAAAGAGCTTTTATCGCATCCTTGTTTTTGGAAACAATAGTCTTTCCTGGAGTTTCAATCGGAAACTCTTTGCTTAATTTTTCTCTCAAACCTAACGGCAAAGCCGACGCTTCCCGCCAATCCTGAATTAAATCCTGAAAAATAGCTTTCCTTGCTTGTTTTAAGCGATACTCTGGTTCTTTGTTAAAAAATTTTTGAAGCCGCGCTAAATCCATCTTAATATACTAACAAGAAACCGCCCGCTTTTTAAGCGGGCGGTTTCTTGTTAGTGGCATTGCGTTTTAAGCGCGTGACACATTTGTGGCGCTCGGTCCCTTTTCACCGTCTACGACTTCAAAAGTAACTGCATCGCCGACTTTGAGTTCGTCATATGCAACTCCTTTGAGCTCATTTGAGTGAAAGAAAAGATCCTTTGCTTCGCCTTCGCGCGCGATGAATCCGAATCCTTTGGGCGTGAGCGTTTTGATAGTTCCGTTCATTTAATTATTCAAGTTATTTTTTATACAGAAATCCGACCTCGTCTCTATAGTGTTTTAATAATATCAAAATAATATAATTTTGTCAACTTTAACCTTGGTCTTTATAACTTTTTTGTTTTGGCTGCTTGCAAATCATTAAGTATTTTTTTCACAAACTCAATGCTGTCCAATTCAAAAATGGATATGGCCGTTATTTTTTTATTCAATTTTTTAATCTTCTTTATAGTCTCATTAACAATAGTCGGCGAAACCGCGTCTTTCTTGCTTATAAAAACATACTCCGGTTTTTCGAGAAGCGGTTTATTGTACGCCCCAAGCTCATGGCGTACTGTCTTATAATCGGAAACAGGGTCGGCGGAATCCGCGGCGATAAAATGAAACAACGTATTCGTGCGTTCCACGTGCCGCAAAAATTTAATGCCCAGTCCTTTTCCGCCAGACGCGCCCTCAATGAGCCCCGGAATGTCGGCAAGTATCAAATCAAAATAAGTACCTAAATTCGGCTCCAAAGTGGTAAATGGATAATTCGCCACTTTGCTTTTCGCGTTAGTAAGCTCGTTAAGTAAGCTTGATTTTCCGACATTAGGCAGCCCGATAAACCCCACGTCGGCGATCAGTTTTAATTCAAAACGAATTTTAAACGCTTCTCCCGGCGTTCCGTATTGAAATTCTTTTGGCGTCGTATTGGTGGAAGAACGAAAATGAAAATTCCCTTTTCCCCCGCGGCCGGCGCGGGCAATTGCCTCCCTTTGCCCGATTTTAGTTATCTCAATATCTTTGCCGGTACTTAAATTATGAATTACGGTCCCCGTTGGAACGAATAAAATCAACTCATCGGAATCGGCGCCATCACGAAACTGAGAATGGCCGTCTTCCCCGTTTTTAGCGTTAATTTCTTTTTTAAAGCGAAATTGATTCAGCGCGCTCAAATCAGAAACCCCTTCGGCAAAAACGCTTCCGCCCCTGCCTCCGCTTCCGCCAGCCGGCCCAAAAGACATAACATTTTTATTAAAAGAGACAGCGCCCTTTCCTCCATTTCCCGCGCGTACTTTAATTGTCACATCATCAATCAGCATAATATATATATAACAAGAAAAAGGCCTTTAAAAAACCAATAATTCACGGTCCGATAATCTTAACAGCCTCAATAAAAAATCTTGCTGGATTTGTCAGAAAAATTACTGGCTTTTTAAAAGCCTTCAAAAATAGCTAAGAGAACGTATAGAACAAGAGAAATTATCTTAGTATTTGAAGTATATCATATCTGATTTGTCTTGTCAAACAGAAAACTTTTGTATATGATATAGAAACACGACAGCCGGAAGGACCGGATATTTTTATAAAATTATTATGAATCTGAAAAGACGTTTTATTGAAGTTCAAAAATGCCCGGCAGTATCGGATGTAGATTTGCCTCTCGAAATCAAATTGAGAATTGCAAAAATCTGCCTTACATTGCGGCAACGCCGGACGAAATTCGGGCTTTTTGTTATCTTGGGATGGAAGAAAAAATGGAATAAATACGCGGTTTCTCCGGACATCTCGCAAGACATTTTTCTTCGGCACCATACGAACATTATGACCCCGGGAATCCGTCCGGCGGCATCGCAAGACAAAAATCGGGACATCACCAAAACAATAAATTTTGACGGAGCGATACTGATAGACGAATCCGGCGACATCTTGCACTCGGGAACCATGATTGAAAATCTGCGTCCCAAAAAAGTGGCCCAAAAAATCAATCCCCAAAAATCCAGCACCGACTTGTCCACCCAGTTCGGATTCAAGCAAAAAGTGCACATGAGGCATTTGTCCGCCATCACTTCTTCGTATATTTTCAAAGGAACAACCGTGTTTACCGTTTCCGAAGAAACAGGCCATTTCCCTATTTTTGAAAACGGAAAAATTCTGTACTCAACCATTCTGCAAGAACAGGAATTGGATTGATAAAAACGATGGACAGTTATTCCGTGGTTATCCCGTCAAATTCCGGCCCGTCCGCCGTGGCTTCTTCTTTCGTCATCCGGACAACCCCGTCTTTGTGGTGCGCCGGGGAATAAATCGTGTAAAGTTTTAAACTCTCGGTCGCGGAAGTATTGATAATATTGTGCTGAGCGCCGGCAGGCACAATAATTACGGAGCCGTCGCCAAGCGCGCATTCGTTCCCGTCAATAACGCATTTCCCCTGCCCTTTTTCAAAACGAAAAAATTGGTCGTTTTCCTCGTGCGTCTCCATCCCGATTTCTTCGTTCGGTTTCAAACTCATTAGCACCAACTGGCTGTGCTTCCCCGTGTAAAGCACTTTGCGAAAATTTTCATTTTCCAAAGTTTCTTTCTCTATGTTCGCGTTAAATCCTTTCATAAAATTTTTTGTTTAATCTGATAAATTTTCGACAAAATTATTTGTCTTTTCTCTTGTCGAGCTTGTCCAAACCCAATAACCTGACTCCAAAATAAACCACCAAAGCGATAACGACAAAATCAATAAACACACTAACAAGGTCTCCGTAAAGAATCTTAGCCGAACCGATATTTAACGAAGCGTTTTTTAATTCGCCGGCAGCCCCCAAAACAATGCCCAAAAGAGGATTGATAAAATCTGACACAATCGCGGAAACAAGTTTGGACACGGCGCCACCAAGAATAAAACCGACCGCCAAACCGATAACTCCCTGTTCGCGGATAAAATTTACAAATCCTTTCATGTTTTATTTTATTATCAAATTAATTTCTAAAAAATAAAATTATCTGCAGGAAGACAGCCCCTCGTCGCACCCGCACCCGTACGCGGCCCCGATGCTCACATGGTAATGATTACCTTCATTCAGACACTTCGCTTCTATATTGCACTCCCCCGCGGCTTTTTTTACTTGGTCAAAAGATAAATTTGTGCCCACATCCAAAGCGTAGCTTCCCTTTGAAGAACAATTCCTTCCTCCGTAATGACAGGAATATTGCGTGTGCTGACAATTTTGGCTATCGTTAAAACTTTCGCCGGGACTCGTATAATTGCATGTTCCCGACACTATATTATTATCGGCTACTGAAGTTATTCTCACGCCGGACAGCCTGCTTTCAAAACACGATTGAAATACGGCAAGCTCCGCGGAAGCGTTGGCATTGGAATTACCGGAAGAAGGCGTTTCTTCAAAAAGAGGGGCAGAAACCTCCGGAGCGGATTTCATTTCTACCAGCTCGCAAGCGGGAAATTTTTGCCACACTTTAAACTCGCCGGTCAAAAGCACTCCTAAAATGGAATTCACGATGGAATACGCGCTGAAAGCGATTATCAAACCAATAGCCGTGTTTTTAAATATCTCTTTCCCTTTTTCTTTTGTGCCGGGATTTCCTCCCGAAGTCATAAAATAAAAGCCGGCAACGATAAAAGCCAAAACAGAAACCGGAAGAGTCAATTCAAAAAGAAGAAAGTTCAGGAAATTATTTACCATCGTCTCAAAATAACAAAGATTGCAAGCGCTTTCTCCCGCGCCGCCGCAAGGCACAATCCCTTTCGCAAAAGCCACAGACGGCAAAAGCAAAATCGCCGTTAAAACAGAGAAAGGCAACAAGCCGCCTTTATTCCAGAATTGTTTAAACTGCCTGAACATATATGTTAGAATTATACTATAAAAGGTCGTTAAAATTAAATTATATTGAACATGGTAATAAAACTTATTTACACTGTCTTTTTGGCATTGTTAGTCGCGCTTTTTGTCGGTTTTGGCATTGACGCTTTTTATAAGGGCTCAGAAATGCCAAAGTATCCGATTGAATTGGAAACTCAAAAAGCGGGCTGCGATGAGCCGGCAGAAATGACTTCTCTCAGAAAAGATTACGACCAAAAGCAGGAACAATATTTTGAAGAATCCAAATCGTACAACCGCAATGTTTCTATCATTGCGCTGGTTGCCGCTATCATCATTTTGGTGGCGAGTTTGACGCTTTTGTCAAAAATCAAAATGATAGCCGACGGAATACTTTTAGGCGGAGTTTTTACGACCGCTTATGGCATTATCCGCGGAATCATGAGCGCGAATTCCCAATTCCGATTTTTCATTATAGTGATTGGTCTGTTAATCGCTTTAATCTTGGGCTATATCAAATTCATCCGGGCCAAAACGGATTCTCGGTAAAAACAATCGCGGGTGCTTGATTTCGGACAACAAAAAAAGGAGGGGCGTACTGTCTCTCCTTTTTTTGTTTAATATTCTAATAACTGAAAACTGTATAAATCCTATCTCCGCTTTTTCTTTGCGGCTTTATTCTCAAGCATGAGTCTTTTAACCTCAAGACGCTTCGCTGTCTTGTGAGAATGCGATTTTTTCCTTTTCCCTATTGCCGTGCTTCTTTTTGCCATATGAATTTTTAATAATTGCTAAAAATCTTATTTCTATTCTGCCAAGTACCGGAATAAATAGAGGTTTGACAGACTATCAATCAAATAATTTTGCAAGCCAGCCAAATAAACTGAATTTTCCTTCCTGAGCCTTAATAAAACTTTCAATTTTGGTTTGTTCCTGTTCTAGAGACTGAACTTGATTTTGAAGCTCTGTTTTTTCTCCTTCGTTTTGAATATTCTCCATCAATCTGTTTAATTGTTCCAGCCTGTTTCTGGTTTGAACAGTTTCGCTTCTTAAAGCGCCGAGATTTTTATAATCGGAACCGATTAAAAAAGTTTTTATCTTGCTTCTTGCCTGGACTTTTTCCATCGCCTTAATCGCCGTGCTCGCGGATTGGTTTTGCTCCGTGGCTATAATTTTTACTTGCTGCCCTATTCCTTCTTCTCCTTCCGTGCTGCTTGCCGTCTCCAAAAGAGTCTGGACAAAATCGGCTACAACACTGCGATGTTCTTCGGTATCAATCTGAGCGCGAACTTGTTTTTGTTCGCTATTTCCGTTTTGGTTTTGTTCTTCCTGCCCGTTTTTCGCGTCAGCAGCAAAAGCAAGAACAAAAACAAACACCCAAATACCCGCTGCTAAAATTTTATTTTTCATATTTTTGAAATATTGTTAAATTCCCGACTTTTTAATTAATGCTGTCATTATATCAAAAAACCGCCCGCGCGTCAGCTGATACGCGGACAATTTTCAAATTTCTCTAATTTCGCTAAAAAACTAAACTCTTTTAGCGGTTCGCAAAGGGATGTCGGCAACAGTTTTTTTGCCTAAAATTCCGGCAATTTCCAAAAGATATTTCCCGTGCCCGAAAACTTTAAGAAACCATCTCGGGTTTGTTCTCAATATGGCCTCAAAAGTGTTGAAAACCACGCGGGGATTGGTATAAAAACGCTTTGCCGCTTCTTTGCACTTTCTCTGAACCAATTCTTCTGGCATCGGCTGAAATTTCCCTTCTTTTTGCGCGAGCCATATGTCGGAACCGATAAGCACGGTCAGAACATAAAATCCGCAAAACGTCGGCTTTATTTTCAAAGCAAATTTTATAGTCTCTTCCATTGTTTCTTCGGTGTCTCCGGGAAGGCCAAAAATAAATTCCACGCTGTTCAAGATACCCGATTTTTTCAATTCTTTCACCAAATCGGCCAAAGCTTGGGGCTGTTCCGGACTTCTGTTTACGTTTTTCAAAATCTCTTTGGATGCGGACTGCAAACCGATTGTAATTGAAGAACACCCCGCTTTTTTCATCAAAGGCAAAATTTCTTTGCGGCTTTTTAAAAAGCTGAACGGATGCAATATACAGCGCCACTTCAAATCATAATTTCTTTCAATAAGTTTTTGGCAGAATTCTCTTGCCCAATCATCGTTAAGCCATGACCAGATATCGTCCTGAAACATAAGGTACTTAACGCCTTTTTCCTTCACGAGATAATCAATTTCTTCCAAAACGCTTTCAACGGAACGGCTTCGGTAAACGCCTCCCCATATTTTATGAGAAACGCAATAACTGCATTTAAAAGGACAGCCGCGGGAAGCCATTATTGAAGTATAAGGAGTCCTCATGTCAAAAACGTGATAATCGTAAAAATTATTCAAATCGAATTTGTCCCATGCCGGCATCGGCAATTCATCAAGATTTTTTACAAGTTCCCTTTCCGGAGTATATTTTATTTCGCCGCGTTCTTTGTAAGCGATTCCTTTTATCTGAGGCAAATTGATTTTCCCGCGGCAATATTCAATCATTTCCACAATAGTTTTTTCTCCTTCATTAAGACAAAAAACATCCACGCCGGCGTTCAAATAACTTTCACAATCAAACATGTCGGGGCCGCCGGCAAAAATTTTTAACTTGGGAAATTTTTCCCTGGTTGCCCGCAAAAATTCAAACATATGGTCTTTCATCGCGGCGGAGCCGTAAAAACCCACGAAAAGAGGGGAAACTTCGGCAATATGAGAATTAAGCGATTCTTTGGTATAAGGAGTAATGGTAAAATCAAGTATTTCTGAATCAACGCCCTGTTGACGCAAAACCGAAACCAAATAAGCGAAACCTATTTGAGGCTCCCTCTTTATGTCGTAATCTCTTTTGCCGGCGAGAGCGAAACTCATGTCGGGTTGTCCGACGTAAACAAAGAGGCATTTTTCCTGCATAAATTTTTGGAAGAGAAGCTTGTTTTCTTTTTTTATTATTTAAACCAAATTAAATAATACAAAAAATGTTGTTTCCGGTCAAACAAAACGCGGCCAATTTGAGAAAAATGGTTTAACCGAGGCCAACGAACGACGATGAAACCTGTTTTATTAATTGAAATATAAAAAAGCGGATGTTAGCTTCTTGCCTCACCGCTTTTTTAACTAAAAGATTATTTGAACAAAGAAATTGTTTTCTCGGCCTCATCCAAGAGATTCTTAAAATCAGCCGGCCCGCTGTAGCCATTTCTAACATTAAATAAAGGTTTAAGCCCCAGCTCCTGTATCAGAAAAAACAAAGCGGCGCGGGCAGGTGTTGTCAGTTCGGAAGGTTGAGGTATACCAAATAAAAAATCTCTTCTTTGTTCCCGGGCTGCCGCTTTTTCAGGTGAACAGGTAAAGATACCATTTTTTGCTTCCAGTTCTTTAAGGTTTTTTATAACCTTTTCGCATATTGCGATATCGGGGATTTTCATAAACAACCTCCTTTTTCAATCCAAAATTTCTTTATCAAAAAAAACCGCCAGTTTTTATCTATTTAATCTATAACAAACTATATTAATTCTGTCAACTCCCGAATTAAAACCCTCGCAAACTTTTGAAATCATTTTGCCAAATCTGATACACAAATCCAAAAAACGGACAGAATTTTTGGCGGCGGATATCCAACTTGATTTATCCAATCACGAATATACATTCCCACGCGTTCAATATGGTGATGTCTCAAAGAAGAGGCGCCCGCGAAATAAAGCCGTAACCGCACCTGCATTAGCAGACAAAGTCATTGTATTAAAGATTGGCATAAAAAAGAGCCCTCGGCGTTGCGAAAAAATCGCGCCGAAGGCTCAAGGGTTAAAAAGGGGTAAACTCTCAAAATTACAAGGTTCAGAGCCTCCGAGACGCACCCACGCCAACGCCGTAGCCGCGGTCGCCGTCCCAGCCGCCGACGCGGAGGCCGTCCTCGCCGAAGCCGCCGACACACGAGACGCCGCCAACGCTGCCAGCAGCGACCTTATCGGTCTTCACAATGCGCTCCGTGCAGGCTGCCCACCGCGATGAATTAGGACGGTTACCCGTCTTGCGGAAGACGAGGATGTCCTTCGTCGTTTCGGCGATGGTCGTCGGCACTTCGTACCCTTCGGGAAGCATCGCCACCTGCTCTTCGGGCTTCTTGCTCGTGGAATCGGGAACGATGTCCTTGAGCATGAGGTACCACCTGAGTTGCATAGTTGCCACATCGGTGTGCGGCTGGCCTACGTGCCACGGGTCGTTGTTGAAATAAAATTTCGGCTGTTCCGTTGCAGGGTGCAGTTCAAGCCACTTCGCTACCGTAAGCGGAGCACCGTTGATGCGGGAAAGACCCAGGAATGCGAAATGTGTGTCCTTCACTAGCTTACCCTTGTTGAAGGGACAGGGACTGTTGAGGACGTCTTCGCCCCACGGAAACTTCCCGGCTTCACGGAGCTGTTTCTTGGTGAACTTGGCGTCGTAGTAGCTCATCCAGTCGGCATCGTCGAAGATGTTCCGACCCAGAACCACCCGAGCCAACCGTGACCCGATGGAACCGACGAGACCCTTGCGCATCATCGCTTGCGCGATGCGGCAGGCGTACTCGTTGTCTGTACGGAAGAGATCGAAGAGGTCGCAAGGATTGCCTCCCTGCTTGGTGATTGCCCTTTCAAGAGAAGCCACACTCTCCTCGAACCCACCCTTTGTCATTGTCCAGAGACCGCTTGTCTGTCTTGTGCTCATAGCACACCTCCATTTTTTGATTTGTTCTCCATATCCTTCAGAGATTTTAGAGAACGGGTTACCCTTTGCCGCAGGGTGACGGTCTCATCTCTCCTATGAGACGAGCGTTTTAGGAATCAAGATTTTGACACCCAAAACGCCCATCTCATAGACTGTCTGAATCTATTTTATTCTCATTTTCAAAGGATATCTCATCACAGCAATATATTTTAGGAAAGTCAAGCCAAAGAAAAAAGTGTCGCTATAAAAACAACAACCCGCTTGCGGGAGATCAAAGCGACATTTACAAAGCCGCTGGCATTGCCGCGCACGAGTTGGCTTACTTTTGTAAACAAATATACGAAGTTGCCGAATCAGATGACAGGCGCATGTTGTTCTCCCAGATTTTTACGAACCTTGTCCAAAATCGAAGTGGAATAAAAAAACACCAGCTTTCGTTGATGTTTATCCTTCTTGGCTCGCTTGGAAGGATATGATACGAACGCTGAAATGGGAAGAGATTTTCCCTTATCCCACAGTATCTTTACAGCAGATAAGGCAGTTGTTAGCTATCGTTCAATAAAATTGTATCACTTATAATAACAATTTAATAGTTTATTAAGCCAGGAGAAGAGGCACGATGTCTCTTCTTTTTGGTTTTAGGGTGGTGGTAGTTTCCCAGTGCCATTTTATTTTTTTGAGGGGGAAGCCCTGGGGTAATTTGTCTTTTTTGTCCGAAAACCTGTTGTATGTACCAGTACGTACCATACCAGTACATACTAACGGCACATTATTTGCACATAGCCACTTCTACCACGTACACACCCTGTCATCGTTTGAGACATTAACTTGTTTATGCTTGGAATAACAGATGATAGCAGGGTTATAGTGTGTTAAACAAAAAGGGTGTAACCATCTTTTTACCCGTCTCAATAGGTTAAAAATACCACTACCTATAAGGGTAGCTATTTTACCTCTCTGCCCTTGGTGTGATTTTGGAACAAGATATAACCGATACTAAACACAATTAAAGAGGCGCCAAGTGGTGGGAATAGATACAACACAAGGTTTAAGATGTTATACAAAAAAGATATTATAGCGTTCAATAGTTCGACAACCTTGGGAACAACCCAAAAGTACATAATTAGAATCAAGAAGCCCCATATAAGCCCCTTTATACCTCGATAAAGCTGCCTGTCTCCCAAGCCTCTTACTATCAGATGGTATAAGAATTGATAAAATCTCACCCAATATAAAAATGCGCCAAATGTTACAAATACCAAGGCGCTATACAATACTCGGTTAAAAAAACTCGGCGCCTCAATAGGGTTTATCGTAGCCCACTGAAATGTCTTACCAAGCCAGAAATGCCAGAGTAAAATTGCCAAAGCAAAAACGACAGCAAATGCCGCCGATGATGCAATTTCTTTTTTATTTTTTGCTATAACTTTTTTATACCAGCTCATATTTTATGGCGTCGTCGTTGTCGCGGGCGTGCAAAGAGCTTTTATGTCATCGTAGTGCTCTTTGTCTGCTAACTCAATAAACTTCAATACGTTTTTAGCAATAGATTTTCCTTCAAGCATAGCTGCGGAAATTGGTCTTGAAAAATCTTGTCCGTGAGAATACTCGTGTAAAAACTTAACTACAAAATCACCCGTGCCTTTTTTGAGATGATTTGGGTCTGCAACGAATCTATTAAGTACGATACTGGTAAAATCCTCGGTTGTTCTACAAGACCATTTGAAGCCAGAAAAAAACTCTAAAACCTTCCTTGCTATATTCGCCACGAGTGGTTCGTCCAATGGTCTTATATTATTTGCAAACTGATAAAGTCGGCAAAAGAGATATTGATATTCGCTTTTATATTCTTTAAGAAGGTCTGGGAGATTTTCAACTTTAACTTCTTGGGTAGTGTTTTCTTTATCAAGGGAAATAAGATACATCCACGAATCATTTTCTAATTGCTTGCTTAAAAACCAATCGCGCATTAAATTAAAAAACTCGAAATTGTGTGTGAGTACAATCAGCTGCCCGACATTTTTTAGTTGTCTTTTTATCAAGCCCGCCGTGCGGAATAAAAAAATACTATCCTGACTATCAACTGGGTCATCAACGACAATCAAACAATTCTCTTTATTACACCCGTCTTCTTCAAGTTTTATTAAAAAGTAGACAAGAGCAAGCACGCCTTCTTCTCCTTCGCTCAAATGCTTGGCATCTTTATTTCTTCGTTTCAAAACATAGCTTGTATCACCATCCTCCGACTCTGTAACTTCAAGGTAGATATGGGATTCACCAAAAAACTCTTTTAGTATGGCATTGATTTTATCAACTGCATCTGTTGCATTATGTAAAGATGCTTTTTTGCTTTGGATTTTAATAATCAAATCACCACGCTCAACTTTTAATTTAGCTATCTCTGCCGCAATACGCTCATTTTCTTTTTTGTTTTGGAAATACTGCTTATCAGATAAAATCGAGGCTATTATATGTAATTCAATTTTTTCTGCTGCGTTTTTAACTTCTTCTGATATTGTTGCTACTTTTTTGTTGTGTTCAGTTATTATACTTTTAATTTTTTCCAAACTTACATTTGCCTTGTCTATGGCGTCTTTTGGGTATATTACGGCGCTATGCTTTTTAGTGCAGTCGTGTAGATTGTCTTTTTTATTTTTAAGACAATCCGTGAGAGAGCCAATTACTTCTTTTATTTTTTTGACTTGTTCTTCGAGCTCCTTCTTCGCTGTTGTATATTCTTTTGCTGGTTCGGGGAACAAGGCACTTGATTCCAACTCTAACGCGATGCCGTTATAATCATCGTTTTCAAGAGAAATTATTGCATCCTCAATTTGCTTC
Source organism: Candidatus Paceibacterota bacterium (assembly GCA_028711505.1). Lineage (NCBI taxonomy): Bacteria > Bacillati > Minisyncoccota > Minisyncoccota bacterium. The sequence goes on from JAQTSC010000001.1 coordinate 208,812, forward strand.
TTTGTTTTTTGAAGTTCGTCGGTAAAAAAACTTCCAAGACGAGTTAAGGTTTCTCCTGGCAAACTACTTTTGCAGAATTGACATTCGGTCAAAGCCCTATCTTTGTGTAGTTTATATCCAGTCTCAACCCAATCTCGTAAATCCTTATCATCTTTAAGCTCCTTGATTTCTTGTACGTTAATTGTGGTACAAAGTAGACCATTGGCACTACCAAAAAGCTCGGAAAAATCTGGAATCGTTGCTACGTTTAATTTAATTTCTTTCTTCTCATTTTTTATAATATCTTTCTTTGCGTCCACGTCTGCCTGGTCTGCAATAATCAATGAGGCGATACTACTTTCGCTTACTACTCCACTTTCAATACGCTTATCGACTTTATTTTTGTTATAGCTTCTACCATAGTATGTATCATTCGCCAGCGGTGTGTTGGTAAAGTTTTGAGGAACTTGTCTTCCTGCCTCCGTGAGAATAGCGTCAAGTTTAGGTAATTTTCCTTGCGCTTCCTCTAACTCCTCAATGCTTTTCTGCTTTGCCTTATAATCAATATCTAACGCTTCAATTTCTTTTTTGGTCTCAACATTTTCTTTTCCAAGTATTACGATTTTCTTCGCTTGCGATTCTTCGAACAGTAGGTTTTCTTTTATAAAATCTTCATTAAAAACCCTTACATTGAGTTCGTGATTCGCTATATTGTTCTGTTTTATTGTGCCAGCGTCTGTTTGAACTGTGAACTCAACAGAGGTTAAGTCTGGGATGTGTATTGCTTTTCTTTCCAAAAAATTAAAAAGTCTGGAAATGGTAGTCTTTCCAGAACCGTTCCAACCGTAAATAAGGTTGTGCTTTTTGAGGTCATCGCCAAGCCAATTGAAGGAATCAAAAGCGTCAACATTTTTTATTTCTTTGACTTTTTTTACTATCATAATGTTTATTCACCCCAAACTTCGGCGATTTTAGCCTTAATCTTTTCTTCGTATATTTCAATCATCCTTTTGGCTGATTCGACGTGTTTCGATTCATTTTCAATTTCAGAGACAATCTTTGTCTGTTCTTCAATCGGTGGTAGAAGTATTGAATAGTTTGAAACAAAATTGTTTGTTAATCTCTGCTGTCCAGCAGAGCCTGTCATATTATTTTTTCCCATCTTCAAAAACCTATCTTCCGCAATATAGTAATACAATAATTCGGGCAATATCTTTTCTGTGGAGCGTAAAACAAAGAACTCTGTCGAACCAAATCCAATACCATTGGTGAGATTTTTTGCTATACCCGCTTTTCCGTTTTCAAAACACGGAGTAATTTTTGCAAGGAGAACATCATTATCCCTAAAATAAGTATAACTTTTTATCACGTCTTTGAGCGGTTTTGTTTCTTTCGGATAGAAAAACTTTTGATGCTCTTCGATGTCTGCCATCGGCACAAATGATACTTGGGTAGTCCCGCTTATTTTTTTGACTTCTGATTTTGCTGGGTTTATTTCACAAACTTCTTTTAAGGAAACTTTTTTCCAATTTGGATTAACTTTTATTGATGATTTTGAGTGTTCAATAATTTGCTTTGCTCCATCTATAACTTTTTGATAGTTGTTAATTTCGCCGACTATTTCTCTTTGTACCTCAATCGGAGGTAGAGGGATTTTAATTTTTGAGTATTCAGAAATCCAATATCTTTTATGTTTATGACTTACAGAACCTATCTTCTGCATTACATAAAACAAAAATCCTATATCTGCCACATTTTCCTTTGCGTGCAATATCTTCATCGCAGATGATTTAACCTTAAAAGGAAAATCAACGAACTTTATCGCAGTAGTAAAATCATCAAAAATAATAACGGGCAATTTTTCTTTGAAGATACCGTCTTTTTCGTTGGTGTGTCCTAAAATAAAAGTTTTTCCAGCAGTTAATACTGGTGTTGTGTAGCTGTCATCATAATCAACAGAACGAACAATATACTTTGTGGGTTGTTCATAATCCAATATTTCACCCAGACTAACCATTTGCCATTTAGTATTATTGTTACCAACCACGGCTCTATAATGGTCTCCTGACAGGTCGTAATTTTCGTTTTCAGCAATCTTTGTTTTAAGAGCTGTCCAAGCAAATAAACTACCTTTCTTCAATAGCGGATTTTTCTTTCCCGTTGTTATTGCATTTCGCTGTGCTTGTAATACTTCAATGGCGTGGGGCAAATCATTTCGGTCAACTGGTCTACGTTGGGCGCCAAGGTCAAATCCATCGTTAAGTACTTTTATAAACAGAACTTCATTTGATTGTTTTGAAAGTTGATTGTCAAAAAATAAAATACTGGTTCTTACGCCAGAATATGGATTGAAAACTCCCGAAGGTAAAGAAACGACAGCGTACAAACCATCCTCAACAAGTAGTTTTCTTAATTGTTTATAGGCTCCTGCTACTTGAAAAATAATAGCCTCTGGCACGATGATACCAGCACGTCCCTTATTATTGAGATGCTCCATAATATAATCTACGAAAAGCACTTCGGCGCGGTTAGCTTGTGCCATAAAGCGCTTGTGTGGGCGTATTCCGCCTTTGGGTGTCATAAAGGGTGGATTTGCCATCATTACGTCAAAGCGCTCGTCCCACTTCTCTTCGCTTGTTAGCGTGTCATATTCGTGGATATTTGGACTTGGGAAGCCGTGTAGATACAGATTTACAAGCGATAACTTCACCATATCGGGTGAAATATCATAGCCAGTAAGATTGCCCATTAAGCGTTTCTTTTCATCTGGGGTAAGCGGTTTATTCTTATTTGATTTAAGAATATGTTTGTATGCAGAAATAAGAAATCCTGCCGTGCCACAAGCGGGGTCAAGTATTGTTTCGTCTTTCTTTGGGTCAACAACTTCAACGATAAAATCAATAATATGTCGCGGCGTTCTGAACTGTCCTGCGTCGCCCTGAGAGCCAAGGATTGAAAGTAAATACTCAAACGCATCACCAAGATTTTCACTGTGGTCGTAATTAAAAAAGTTTATATCTTTCAAAAATAGATTGAGAGTTTCTGGGTCGCGATATGGTAAAAAAGCATCTTTGAAAACATCACGAAAGAGTTGTGGAAGATGTGGATTTTTCGACATCTTTGTAATAGCTTCCACATAAAGATTCAAACGCTCCTGTCCGCCAAGTTTAGCATCCATCATTTTGCCCCAAGCATATTTTTCAAATCCATTCGTAAAAAACTGCGCCTTGCCCTTCGGTAAAGATGCAGCTCGCTTATCCATATCATCCATAAACTTATAGATAAGCGCTGTGGTGATTTGTTCCACTTGGGCTTTCGGGTCTGGGACTTTACCAACTAAAATATCCCGCGCCGAATCAATTTTCTTTTTTATATCTGTTGTTAGCATAATTACATATAGGCGTTAAGCGAAACATAATCCTTCACATATTCTGGCACTTTCTCAATCCAACCATTTAAGGCTTCAAGGTCTGCAAAAGTTAGTTTTGGATTGGTGGCGAGCCGCGCATATTCACCCTTTTCGATAATGTCTCGTATTTCATTATCGGTTATGTATGCCTTCAAGTAATTTTTAATCGGCATTACGAATTGATTTTCTGGCTTATTGATAGCAACGAACTTCTCAAACTCTCCCTCCAATAATTCGTCTTTTGATTTGAAGTTAGTGATACCACCGAAGATTTTTTCTATAAACTCGCGCAAGCTGATGCGTCGGTCAGACTTCACTGATTTACGTAATTTGTCCAGATTGAAGAAATCTTCTGGCTTATCAAAAATCTTGTCTTTTACATAATCTTCAATCGTCGCCAAATCTCCTTCATCATATTTTTGTTTAATAAAGGAGTCTTCTTTTATTGCTGCCTCAAACTTTTCGAATAGCTTGCGGTCAATCTTCATCCCTTCAACACCCACCGCTTTTTCAGTAAATGTTTTTAATGGGTCTGGCTGCGTAATTGAAATCTCGTCAATGTTTATTCCGCCTTCTCCACTTTCACCGCCAGTGCCAGTTTTAGCAGGTAAATGTAAAACCTCATCGTAATCATACTTTTCTTCAAAGTATTCGCAGTTAGCAAAGAAATCAAAGAGCTTAAACTTTTCTTTTGATACTTTTGCTTCCTGTATTTTGCCACCTTCTTTTTCTTGGTGGGTAAATGTGAACTTGCGCGTGCCACGTCCCTTAATCTGAATAAAATCAGTCGGAGAAAATATCGGGCGCATCAAGGCAACGTTGAGTATATCTTGGCAATCATAACCAGTTGTCATCATCCCAACTGTTACACAAAGACGCGTCTTGCTGGAATGATAGCCGTCCAAAAACTTTGTATAGCCATTAAGATTGTTGTTAGCAAAACTCACCGTAAAATCTTGGGCACTTGGAATATTTGAAGTAACCTGTACGGCAAAATCAGAATTATATTTGCCTGGATAAAGTTGGTCGGCAAACTGATTAAGTATTTGTGTAACTTTGGATGCGTGTTTTTGACTAACACAAAAAACAATACCCTTACCAATTTCTCCCGTTATTGGGTCTTTAAGAGCATTTTCAAAAAATGTTTTGCAAAAAATCTGATTGGTTTTATCGGAGAAGAACTTGCGTTCAAAATCAGTATGGAAAAAAGTCTGTTCTTCTTCCTTACCGTTTTCATCTTCAACCATCATCGCATAGCCCTTTTCAGAAAGAAGCTCGGTTGTTATTTCGGTACGCGCATCAGCAACAACTGGGTTTATTAAATAGCCTTCCTTAACGCCATCAAGCAAGGTGTATCGAAATGTTGGCTCGCCAGTTTCGCAGCCAAAAGTTTTGTAGGTATCAAAAAGTTGGCGGCGCTCCCAAGCGCGCGGGTCTTTGGTGTTGAGTTTTTCAGGGTTGATTCCTTTGAGATAATTTTTAGGAGTTGCAGTAAGTCCGAGTTTATAGCCAACAAAATACTCAAATACTGCACGACTATTGCCGCCGATTGAACGATGGGCTTCATCGGAAATTATGAGGTCAAAATCCGTAGGAGAGAATAATTTTTGATACTTATTATTAAAGGAAAGACTTTGCACAGTGGAAACAACAATCTCTGCCTTGCGCCAGTCATCTTTGTTTTCTTTATAAACAACGGTTGTATAATCCTTTGAAAGCCACTTCTTGAAGTTCTTGGCTGCCTGGTCTTCCAATTCCAAACGGTCAACAAGAAATAAAATACGCTTGGCATTTCCGCTTTTTAGGAAAAGTTTAATGATAGCCGCTGATACAAGAGTTTTACCCGTGCCTGTCGCCATCTCAAACAAATAACGGTCATTGCCTTTGGCGGCGGATTCTTGAAGAGATTTGATGGCGTGTAATTGATATGGGCGCAAAAACTTTAATCCTTCCGTGTCAATAAGATTCTGTTGCTGCTCTTCGTTCTCCCAGCGTGGGTCGCTCTTATAATCTGTCTTCTGGGTAAGTACTATGTAATCATTTTCTACATCCTCATCGGCAAGACGCTTGGAATTAGGTTTGAATTGTTCAAAATGTTGAAGTGATTGTGGTGTTGGAAATTGGACAATGATTGTAGGGTTGCCGCGCTCCAAGTCCCAGAAATAGTGAAGGTTACCGTTAGAAAGAATAACAAAACGTACATTTAGGGACTGGGCATAGCTGCGCGCTTGTTCTTTGCCGTCAAGCGGGTCTTTGTCTTCGGACTTCGCTTCAAGCACTACATACGGGAATCCTTTTTCATCAAGTAATAAAAAATCAACAAAACCATTTTTTGTTTTTTCGAAATCACCACCAAAAGCATCGACTGCTTTTTTAGTAAGTTTAGTGTTAAGTTCAAGGGCGATGTTAGCCTTGCCTTTTTCATCATCAAAAAATCTCCAACCAGACTTTTGGAGGAGGTCGTTTATTTTTATTCGTGATTTAGCTTCTTTTTGCATAATACATTTTCATTTTCATATTTACAGAGAAACGGTTATCTCTTTTTCTTTTTTGCCTTAAAACTGTTCTCGACGAACTCTTCAAGGTCTTCTTTTCTAAAACGCCAACGTCCAATTTTTGCAGCTTTAATTTTACCGCTATGCAGATAGCGGAATAGTGTGCGCTTGCCAATATCAAGAAACTTGGCGGCTTCTTCTATATTCAAAAACTTCTCTTGTTCCATACAAACATATTGTATCCCTTTTTGCTCGAAATGGCAATTATTGGCATTTCTTGATATAATGGCTTTAAGACACTATGGAAATGAAAATGACAACAAAAGAAAAGGATATTTTATTTGCTCAAATTATCAATGAGCACTTTTTAACGCAAAAAAATAATACGGTCTATATACCAGCAAGACATCTCGAAGCGAAGGGTTTTGATATTTCTGATAGTAATAATGCCTTGTGGCGCCTAAAAGATAATGGGATTATTAAACAATATAAACATTGCTGGGGCTTTTGGGAGATTAAAGGCAGTAAGAAGGTTTTTGTTATTACGAGCGAAGAGGAACCCAAAACAGATGATGACGTTGAGGTTTATCAGATTAACGTTATTCCTGGACACCTTGTGCAAGCAACAAAAAGCCAAATAGAAAAACAAGAAGAAAAAAATGTTACTCTCTACCTCAACAAAAATGGTGATTTGTACAGAGAGCCGAAAAGCAATTTTTGTTATCCGATGAGCGGTAAGGGTGTTCCATTAAAAATACTCAAATACTTCGTAGATAACCCAAATATTGATTATGAACAAAATACAATAAACGCCGCCGACTCTATCGGTATAAAAGCAGACCAATTACGTAAAGAAATAAACAAGATGAGAAAACCCATCAAAGACAGACTAAAACTGAATAGTGGGCTAATTGAAGCAAGAAGGAATAGCGGTTATAGGCTTAATCCAAATATAGAAATAATACACAAAAACTAAATACCCTCACGTACCCCATACGTACTGTTAATTACTTTTAAGACGACTGCTAAAACAGTCGTCTTTTTGTATCTCAAAAAGTACGTGCAGATTATGTTAAGCGATAACACGTCGTTGATATTCTGTAAGTATATGAAAAATGCAGATACAAAAATTGCAATTAGCGACTTGGGACTTGCGAGCTTACTGGTAACGCTCAACTTTAATTTGGTCGATATGGAGCGCGTGAACGAAAAGCGCATCAACTTTTTATTTGCGCCAGCAGAAGGAATAGAGCAAGTCATCAGTGATTTTTGGGCAGGCATTAAAATCTCTGTTTCTACACAGAGCCTTTTTAATAATCAAAAGATGCTCAAAAACCGCTTGTACGCTTTCAAATAATATGGAGCTTACTGCGGAACAATTACAAATGCTTCGAAAGCCTTTTGAAAAAGCAGGGGCATTTGTTGGTCGTTCCGAAGAAGAAATTAAAAAACTTCTTGAAGGCATTGCAGATATTTACGTAACCCTTGCAGAAATAAACTTACTTTCAAAAAATAAAAAATAAAACTATGGAAAATGAAAATCAAATCTTAAAAGCTGCGTTGCGATATTGCGATATGGGATTCTCTATAATTCCAATCGGGGAAAATAAACGTCCGCTTCTTGCCGAATGGAAACCGTATCAAGAAGTGTGCGCAACAAAGGAACAAGTAGAAAAATGGTTTGAACAATTCCCGCAAGCGAATATAGGAATCATAACGGGCAAAGTGTCCAATATTGTTGTCATAGATGTTGATGATAAAGATGCAGACATATCAGGGCTAATACCAACAGCTATTGCACAAACTGGTAGAGGCTTCCACTATTATTATTCACATCCTGGCTTTCCTGTTCATTGCGGCATATTGCGTACCAAGATTGATATTAAGGGAGATGGCGGTTATGTAATTGCTCCGCCCTCATTGCACGCATCTGGACGTCATTATGAATGGGTTTATCATCCCGATGATGTTGGGTTTGCTGATTTACCGCAATGGGTTTTTAGAGAAAACGGAAAACAAAAAATCAATCAAATAGAAAATAATCCTCAAACTGAAAATAAAGTATACGAAGGACATCGAAATGATAGTGCTACGAGATTTGCTGGAAAGCTATTGCACGCACTACCACGCGAAGACTGGGAGTTTGGATGGTCTGTAATACAAAAATGGAATCAAGAGCGATGTGTGCCGCCGCTTCCAGAAAGTGAGCTGCGAAAAACTTTTGATAGTATTTCTGGACGTGAAAACAAAAGACAAGATGGAAAGGGCGCTACCGAATGGGAAATAAAAACTATGCAACTTTCGGAACTTGTTAAAATGGATTTTCCAAATCCACAATGGCTCGTAGATAGATTGATTCCGCACGAGGCTGTTACCATCATCTCTGGTACGCCAGCATCTTATAAAACTTTCCTTACTCTGGACATTGCATTAAAGGTAGCAAGCGGAGAAAAAGTTTTCGGTAATTTCCAGGCTACCCAAAGTCCAGTTTTAATTATTGATGAAGAAAATAATCCACGCGTATTACAAGAACGAGTCAAATTACTTTCACAGAATCCCGACTTGCCAATTTTTATAGCATCAAGAAACGGTTTTCAACTTAACGACGACAATGTTCAAAAAATTGTTGATTATGCCAAAAGTAAAAATGTACAACTAATTATATTTGACTCTTTTATTTGCATACACCAAGCCGATGAAAATGTGGCAAGTGAAATGCGTAATGTGATGAAACACTTGAAAGAGATTGCCAGCCACGGCATCGCGGTTATTGTTATTCATCATCACCGCAAAAGAGGAAATGCGGAAAAAGGAAATGCCTCGCAGGATATGCGCGGCTCTTCCGATATTCTGGCGCAGGTTGATTGTCATTTGGCGATTGATAGAAAAAAGAGCGGAGACGCCAGCGTTACTATCCAGCAGGTCAAGTTAAGAGAAGCCAAAGAGATGGAGCCATTTGTTGTTTGCCTTCATAGTAATGGCGAGAGTGGATATTTTGAATATGTTGGGCAAGCCAAAGAAAAAAATGATAAGCAAGGAGATGTTAAAGCAGCTGTAATTAAAATACTTGGCGCAACAGACAAGCCACTAAATAAGGCAGAGGTATGGAGACTTATCAAACAGTCTGGTGTTGAGGTGGGACAGTCAACATACAAAACAGCCTTTAAGGAATTGGTTGAGACTGGCGAGATACTCACACAGAAAGGGGCTAAAAATACCATACTTTGCAGTCTGAATAAGTTAGAGGGTGGTGATGGTTAAAAACACTACTATATAGTGTCAGATTTTTTTAACCAACTTAAAGGTCGAAATAATTAAACAATAATTAAACATAAAAAAATATGGAAGAAGAGCTTTATATCAATGTTCCTCGCCCGTTGCTACAAGACGCAGCCAAAGAAGACTTCGGGAGATTATTAACCGATGATGAACTCGTGGAGGTAGGAAGTCTGGTCGTAGAAGCGGCTATGGCAGCAATCCAAGAGAGTATTAAACAGGTTGTTGAAAAATAACATCTTGCCAATTCTTGCCACTATGATATACTAACTATGACGCCTACATTTCATAATAGCCATTTTGCTACGTTGTAGCTTTTAGTTCCCAGAAAGGGGTTCATCCTCTTACTGCCACTAAAAGCTACGCAAGTGGTTTGAAATGTGGGCGTCCAGTAAGATGTGGTGAGCCCCTTTTTGGGTATTTGGGGACACCGCACAGGTGCCCTTTTTTCTTTTTCCCATTGAGTGCTTCGAGCACTAACGAGCGCCAAGAGTGTCTGGGAGAAAGAAAAAAGGACGCCTTAATAAAATGAATATGAACTACCAAAAACAATTAAGTGTTAGCGAACTAATAATGTGGTCGATTTACTTTTTGTTTTTCTTTTCCATTTTTACCGCAATCAGTACTGGAATAATGCAATGGCTTTTCGAGATAAAAACATTATCTTTAATAGTCGGAATAACTTGTGGAATCGTGGGCTGCTATTTGGTAAGAAACTTACCGCACAAAATGAAAGTAAATGACCGCGGCGGATTATAAACTAACTTCACTTACAAAAATATGACCAATAACATTTCATCAAAAATAAAAGCAATGGTTTTCTGCCGCGTCTCTTCCAAAGAACAAGAAGACACGGGCTACTCGTTGGACTCGCAAGAAAAACTTTTGACCGAGTATGCGAAAAAATACGATTACAAAATTGTAAAAGTCTACCGCATATCTGAATCAGCCAGCGGCAAACAGGTGCGCAAAACTTTTATTGAGGCTTTGCAATTTGCCACAAAAAATAAAATAGAAATTATTTTGTGTGAAAAAATTGACCGCCTTACTCGCAACTTAAAAGATGCCGCCACAATAGATGACTGGGTAAAGGAAGACACGGCGCGCGCAGTTCATTTCGTCAAAGAAAACTTTATCTTGAACCAACAGACGAAGGCTCACGATAATTTTATTTGGGATATGAAAGTTGCTGTTGCCAGATTTTATACCAACAATCTTTCCGAAGAAGTTAAGAAAGGACAAATAGAAAAAATAGCCCAAGGTTGGCTACCAACAAAACCGCCGCTCGGATATAAAACTATCGGCGACAAAGGACACAAGACGCACGTCATTGATGAAGAAGTGGCGCCTTTTATGCGCAAGATGTTTGAATGGTACGCTACGGGCAATTATTCAGTTGCGCGCGTGGAAAAGGAATTGTTTGAGGCTGGGCTGCGCACACGTTCGGGTAAAAAGCTGGGAATGAGTCGAATCCATATGATGCTACAAGACCCGTTCTATTACGGCAAGATGCGCTGGATGGGAAAAGTATTTGCTGGTATGCACAAGCCGCTTATAGAAAAAGATGTGTTTGATAAAGTACAAGGATTACTGCGCCGAAAAACAAACTCACCTCATCTTCGAAAACACAACCCACTTTTTAAGAGCAAAATCTTCTGCGAAAATTGCGGCGGGATGATGACTTGGTATGAGAAGAAAGGACACTGGTATGGGCACTGTAACAACCACGGAGAGTACGCCAGGTGCACTAAAAAGACCTGTATGAGGCAGGAAGCCATAGAAGAACAGATAACCACCGTCTTTGACGTCATAGCCCCTCAAAATGAGGAGGTGCTTGCAGCGATAGTTCAAATCCTTAAAGACAAACACAAGGATATGACCGCCAACCGCGAGAATGATATTAAAAGGTATAATTCGCTCCTGGCTAATGTCCAGACACAGAAAGACAGACTCTACGAAGCCAAGCTAAATAAGGAGGTGCCAGTTGAGTACGTAGAGCGCAAGCTGGCTGAATTAACCACCGAAGCAGAGACTTTGGAAAATACCCTGGTTTCTGTGAGAGACAAGAGCGATGAGCACCAAGCGGCAGGCATTGCCGTACACGAGCTGGCGTTTCGTTCAAAGGAGATTTACGAGGTAGCTGATGACGTTGATATGAAGAGATTGCTTTTGTCTCAATTATTTACGAACTTGCTACAAAATGGGCTTGAAATAAAGAAAGAATACACATCCGCCGCTAAATTATTGATAGAATGGGTGCCAAAGCTAAACAAGGATTACGAACTGCAAAAAAGTGAGCAGATAAAAGGAAAAGACGTCGTTTTGTCGACGTCTTCTCCTGTCTGGCTCCGGTGGTAGGATTCGAACCTACAACCAACTCCTTAACAGGGAGCTGCGCTACCGTTGCGCTACACCGGAATAAAAACTTATTTCCCTATTCTATATTCTGTTCTAATACCCTTCAAGCCTCCGCAATTTATCGTGTTGGCGGATTTTTTCAATCGCTTTGGCTTCAATCTGACGTATTCGCTCGCGGGTAACCCCAAATTCTTTTCCCACTTCTTCAAGCGTGTGAGTGATGCCGTCGGCAAGTCCGAAACGCATCTCCAAAATTTTCTGTTCTCTCGGCGCCAAATCAATCAAAATTTCTTTAAGCTGGTCTTTAAGCAATCTGCGCGCCGCCTGTTGGTCTGGCGACAGAATTTTTTCATCTTCAATAAATTCACCGAGCGTTGAATCGTCTTCGTCGTCTCCGACCGGCGCTTCAAGTGAAATCGTTTCCTGGGAAATCTTCTGCATGTGGCGAATTTTTTCCACCTCAACTCCCATCTCCGCCGCTATTTCTTCGGCGAGGGGATCTCTTCCCAGATCCTGAGTAAGCCGGCGGAAAACTTGCTGATATTTTGAAATCGTTTCAACCATATGAACGGGAATGCGAATCGTTCTCGCCTGATCCGCCAAGGCGCGCGTTATCGCCTGTCTCACCCACCAAGTAGCGTATGTGGAAAATTTAAAACCTTTTCTCCAGTCAAATTTTTCAACGGCGCGGAAAAGTCCGAGGTTTCCTTCCTGTATCAAATCCAAAATAGTAAGGTTCGGAGTGCGATTTATGTATTTTTTGGCGATGGAAACAACCAAACGCAAATTAGCCTGCGCTAATTTCTTTTTCGCTTCGTCATCTCCCTGCTCAATGAGCTTTGCCAATTCTTTTTCTTCCTGCGCGGTGATAAGCGGAATTTTTCCTATCTCTTTCAGATACATCTGGACAGAGTCCGACAACCCGCCGCCTTCTTCAAGAAGTCTGGCTTTCCCTTTTTTGCGAGGAACGGCGTCGGTTTCCAAAAGATCGCTTCCTTCCAATACATCTATTCCCTGCTCTTCGCATTTAACGTAAAGATGGTCAAGAAAAACAATGTCGTTTTCTATATCAGGGAAAGCTTTAAGTATCTCGTTATGAGTTATGAACCCCCGTGTTTTGCCTTTCGCTAAAAGAATCTCTATTTTTTGTTCGTTTGTTATTTTCCCTTTCTTCTGCAAGGGTTCTTTAACAATTACCGCTTTCTCCGGCTTTATGCCGGCTTTTTTAGAAATTTTTTCCGATTTCTTGACTAAAGATTTTCCCTGAGATTTTCCGGAAGATTTAGGTGAAAGATGTTTTTGAGATTTGGCTTTTGCGAGTTTTTTGGGCATTGAGAATAAATATAATACATCTTGCGTTTAAAAACAAGAATCCCGCCCCGTCTTTACACCGGAGCGGGATTCTTTAAAATCCAAAATCTACGCCGAACACAATCCCCAACCGCAAACCGGACAAGAAGCACAGCCTTCCTTAAAAGAAAGTTCCACTTTGCAATTAGGACAATGTGTTATTTTGCCGTTCCCATTTCCATTGCCATTTCCGTTTCCGTTTAAATCTCCGTTCAAAATACTTGAAGACGAAGAATCCAAATACACGGCCATTCCTTCTGCTTTTTCATCTTTCATGCTTTGAAGGTTTGAACGCGGACTTTCGCTCCCCTTGCTACCCTTGGTCATCCTGCTCTTTTTTGTGTCGGCCACCGCCGTTAAAACCTGATCTTTAATTGATTCATCGCGAAACACGGTTACATCTTTACAGCCGAGTTCGTAAGCAAGAATATAAGCTTTTTTCATATCTTCCACCGTCGCGGTCTTGGGGAAATTAATTGTTTTTGAAATTGAAGAATCAATCCATTTCTGGAAAACAGAAAGTGCCCTAACGTGCTCTTCCGGCTTTATGTCATGGCTTACCACAAAAAGTTTTTTAAGTCTCGGAGGAATATAATTTATGCCTTGAACAGATCCGTGATTATCAACAACGTCATTTAAAAGGTCTTCATCAAAAAGCCCTTCCCTTAGCATTACTTTTTCAAAAACCGGGTCAATATAATAGAAAGAACCGACAGCGACGCTTTTCTGATACACAAGCGAATAAACAGGCTCTATGCCGGACGAACACCCGGCTATCATTGAAGTGGAACCCGTGGGAGCCACAACGGTTGTAAAGCTGTTTCTTACGCCATAGCGCTTTATATCGGCGGCAATTTTTTTCCAGTCAAAATTCCAGGATTTTTTGTCGTAAAATCCGGAAAAAGGCAACTTCCCTTCCGCGTAAAAACTCTTCTTAAAAAGAGGGAAAGGTCCCCGTCTTTTAGATATTTCTATTGATTCAAGTTTTGAATGATAGTTTATGAACTCTGTGACTTTTTCCATCATTTCGTGCCCTTTCTGAGAATCGTATGGCAATTCAAGCTCAAAAAGAAAATCTCCAAGCCCCATAATTCCAAGCCCCGCCTTTCTCGTCTTTAAAGACATTTCTTCGATGTCTTTAAGCGGAAATTTGTTCATGTCTATTATATTATCCAAAAACTTAAGGCCAACGCGCGCCGCTCTGGCAATGCCGTCCCAATCAACGGTTTTTTTATCGTGAGAATTTTCTTTTATGAAAGACCACAAATTTATGGCGCCGAGATTGCAGGACTCGTTCGGATAAAGCAAAAGTTCGCCGCAAGGATTAGTCGTAACTATCGGCCCGAGCGCTTTTAGCATCGGGTTGTGTTCATTTATGCGGTCAAAATAAATCACTCCCGGCTCTCCCGACTCCCACGCCTGATACGCGATTTTTTCAAGAAAAATTTTGGGAGAGATATACCCCATTACCACTTTTGTTCTCGGATTCAATAAAGGATAAGGCTTGTCTTTTTTGTAATAGTCCCAAAAATCTCCCATCACTAAAACCGAAATGTTGAAATTCTTCAAAAATTTGTTGCCTGTTTTTGAAGTAATGAATTTTTCTATGTCAGGGTGATTGCTATTCATTATGCCCATGTTCGCTCCGCGCCGTATTCCACCCTGCTTCACCACTTCGGTCATGGTGTCAAAAAGTCTCATAAAACTCAAAGGGCCGGAAGAAGTTCCTCCTGTCGTTTTTATGAAATCGCCTTCGGGCCTTAATTTTGAAAAATTATAGCCAAGGCCGCCGCCGGATTTAAAAATAATAGAAGCCCTTTTTAAGGTTTCCATTATTGAATCAATGGAGTCATCTATATCCAAAGCGAAACAAGCCGAGCCCATGCCAAGATAACTTCCGAAATTCGCGATAGCCGGAGTGTTTGGCATAAATTTTCTGCTCACCATCAACTCTTTCACTTCGTCCATTTCTTTCTGGTACTCTTTAAACTTGTTCTGCTTCAGCATGGAAACAAGATTTTCCCAGCTTGTTTTCATTCTGCCTTCTTTTTCAAAACGCTTAAAAAGCCGGTAAAGACCTTTTACGTGAAAACGGTTGAGAGAATAATCTCCAAGTTTTAAAGTTCCTTCCAAGGCAATCGCTTTCTCGTTTGGAAGTTCCCTTTCTTCTTCGGTGAGTTCGTGAAGCGCTTCAAGAAAATCTTTTTTCGGCTTGCCGCTGACTTTTTTATCGTGCATTACGCTGGCAAGAGTGGCATGTAAGGCAACGCGCTCAAAAAGCTGTTTTGGAGACTCTATAACCCTGCCGTTGTCGTCTTTTCTCAAATAGCGGCTTTTTAAAACCCTTAGAGCATTCGGGTCAAAACGCTTATCAACTTCATCTATCTCCTGTTTATCCAAAATATCCTGCTTTTCCCTCCTTATTTCGCCTCTTTTTTGCCGGTAAAGTATGTATGATTTCGCCACTTTGGCATGGCCTTTATCAACCAAAGACTCTTCTACAAGGTCCTGTATTTCTTCTATGGAGGGAACGGCTTTTGACACCGCTTTTTTGTATTTTTTTTCCAGTTTTTGAAGTACGGCAACCATCACTTCCTCGGCAAGCGGGTAATCTGGCTTGGCGCTTGCCTGAAACGCTTTAAAAACAGCCTGCGTGATGCGGCCTGCGTCAAAATCAACGATCCTTCCGTCCCTCTTTTTTATTTTTTTGGGGGCTGGCAATGGAGAATTTTTTTTCGGTTGCATGATTTTCGCGATTAACTTTCTTCTTGCTGTCTATATCTTACCAAAAACCGGCAACAAAAAACTTGTGGATAAACATGCGGAATTTTTTTCAAAAGTTCGTCAAATTCACTTCGCAAAAAAACGAAAAAATAAAAGCCCCCGCAGGGGGCGAAAAAATTAAAATCAAAAAATCGCGAAAAATAAAAAATCCGCCAGACCTTCGAGCCTGGCGGAAATGAAAAATCTGTTGCTTGGCAAATCATCAAATAACGGCATTGCAGATTTTAAAACTCCCATCAGTCGCAATTCTCGGCCCAAAAGACATACAAACACCCTTGAACCAGGTAAAAATCCCGAGACCCCAAACCGCCTGCGCCACAAAAAGGCCCCACGGCTCTATGGCAAACCAACATGCCCCGTAAAGAAAAAACCCCAGGAAGACAAAAATGGACGCTTCCCATCGGCAGAATGAGACTGCAGTGAAAACTAACACAGAAAAAATAGTGATGACCGGAGAAGTATCCCTAAGAAGACTAAGGAAGAAAAGCCCAAAAAGTCCACAACCCATCGCGGCCATCAAAAAAAAGAAAACACTAAACGCCTGATTAACCCCCCTGTAAAAGGATTTTTTCATAGAAACACCCCCCTTTTTTTATTCTTTTTTTATTGCCAAAAAAATGATTTCAAATCTAATGTATATTATACACCAAAAATTAACCTATTGTCAATAACAATAAACTTATGCAAAAACCCCCTACGGCTGCAAAATATCCTCTGTTCGGCCGTTTACCGACATAATCACACTATTTACCGTTGAAAACTGCTTTAAAGTCTCGGTTATTTGAGCCCTTATGGCAGAAACTCGGCAGGAACCGCCCACCGCCCGCTCCATTTCCCCGTCAAAATCCACTCTGGCAACTCCATTTTCTATAGTTAAACTGTTGATTTTAACGCCCGGGTTTATGGAAGTGGCAAAACCGCATTTTTTCTCAACACTGGCAGGACCTTTTAAAAGTTCTTCAAGCGCCACGCGCGCCACGGCCTGTGTTTTTGCGACTTTTCTTTCCACGGGGAAAACTTTATTGCAGGAAGCCTCCGGATCCAAAATGGAATTATTAAAATATGCTCTTATTGTTATTGTTTCGGTTTCTGAAAAATTTACCGGAATTCTGACCTCCGCCGAATTCTCCGGAAGTCCGGACGGATTATCTTTTTCCAAAACCAAAAAACCGGTTTTCGCCCCTTTTGCGTCAAAACTGATTTCAGTTTCAAATGGCACAAAATTTTCCGTCATCCAATCCCCGCCAGCTTGCGCCGGAACAGCCGCTAAAACTTCTTCTTTTTCATTTAAAATTTTTACAGGAAACGACGCTTCAAAATACCAAGAACCCCTTGCTTCTCCTTTTACAATAAGCGGACTTGAAATCGTATCCCCGGATTTCGGAGACACAAGCCGCACACTGTCGTTTAAAGCGACTCCGTTATTATTATCTTGAAAATTATTTCCGCACGGCTCCGCGGGTTTTTCCGCGTACGGACTGCCATGTTTTACCCACTCCCCTTTTTCTTTATCGCAAATCCACGTATCTTCGTCTCCGCCGATTAAAAAACGCAAAGTTAAAACCAGCGCCGCAATCGCCAAAACGATAAAAATAACAGTTAATATTTTATTCGCCATATTGTTTTTATCAAAAACAACAAACAAAGAAGACGGAAGACAAAACGAATTTGGCGGATTGTGCAGCCCGAGCGGGCATGGATTTTTTCTGAAAGAAAAATGAGCGAGGGCGGAGCCCTTTTGATCACCGCGCAGGAGCGATCGAAAAAAGCCAGATCGTTTTATCTTCCGCCTAAAACGAATTTTCTATTGCTTTTCTATACCCAAAAGTTCCACTTCAAAAATAAGAGTAGAGTTCGGCGGTATTGAACCGATGGCGCGCGAACCATAGCCAAGCTCAGCAGGAATAATGAGTTTTCTTTTTTCTCCGATTTTCATTCCCAAAACTCCCTGGTCCCAACCTTTTATCACATACCCCGATCCAAGCGGAAATGAAAACGGCTGTCCCCTGTCTATACTGGAATCAAACTTTGTTCCGTTTTCCAAAACGCCGACATAGTGCACGGAAACTGTATCGCCGTTTTTCGCTTCCGCGCCAGTTCCCTCTTTTAAAATTTCAATCTTTAATTCTCCTGCTTGATTTTCCATATTTTGATTTTGCGCCGGATCCAACGTTTGCTCTTCCGACTCATTATTAATTTTTGAATAATCGTAAATAAAATACGAAACCAACGCGACCGTTAAAATAACAATGACTAAAACGATTTTATTCATATTATTTCAGGCCAAAAGAAGTTTTAACGGTAACCATTATTTCTTTTTCAATACTGGAAGTGTCATAAGTGCCGTAATCGGACACATCAACGGAATTAAGCGGCAAAACCTGCACTACACCGCTTGAAGCGGACCTTATGCTACCCGTTTTTTTGCCGGCACTTTCCGCGATTTTGTCCGCCCTGTCTTTGGCATCTTTTACCGCGTCAGAAAGCAAAGAAACCCTGGTTTCCGGAAGTTTGGAATAGTAATATTCAAGTGACTGCACCGAGGCTATCGCGCCCTTGACTGCCAATTCGGGTATGGCTTTTGAAAGATTAGTGATTTTTGAGACATCGGCTGATTGAATAATCGCGGTTTGCCGAAGTTCATATTCATTTTCCCCTCCTTGTTTGTTGCTCCAGAATTGATTCATGGAAACAGGGCTAATGGTTGTTTCTGTGGCGGAAATTCCCTTTTGGGCCAAGAGCTCATTTAAAAAGCCGAGGTCGCGGGAGACTTGAGAATTGCCGTACGCAAGCTGGCTCACGGGAACAACGCGCGACAAAACTATTGTCAATTTTGCCTGATCCGAAGTCACCGCTTTTTTGGCGGAACCCGTAACAGTCAAAACGTCTCTGCTGGTCGCGTACTGCGCGTAATAATAAAATCCGCCGAAGATTGAAAAGCTGATTATTAAGGAAATGCCCAAAATGACGGCGAAAGGTATTTTTGAATTTGTCGGAGGCATAATATTTAAAATTTAAGGTTAATTATAGTTTTATTATACAATGAACTAAAAAATCTTAAAATTGACGGTGGCGGTGTTTGGAAGTTTAAGTAAAAAACATGGAACCGTCACTTCTCAAGCGTTTTCCTTAATTCGCTTATAACTGCTTTTTCCCAATACTTCATCGAATACCAACGGATAAGTGGCGTTGCGGCTACGCGTAGCCATGCCTTATGAATTGAAACGCGATAAGTGTAATCGATTAAGGTTCCTTCGGGGGATTTGGAAAATAGCATCTCTTCATGCCCGGAAGTTCCGAATTTAGAGCTTTCATTATCCGAAATGAACCCCTTCCCAGGGAGAATCTGAGTTTTCATTTTTACCGGAAATTTTTTGCCGAACGAACTGGCAATTGCATCCATTTCTACATAATTTCCCTCCCGTTTCTTCACTCGTATTGATTCGGCAACCCTTGGAAAATAATCGGGGAATTTCTCGAAGTCTGTCATCATACTGAAAACATCTTCAACAGGTGCTTTAATAATCCACTGACCATGAAGCGTAATTTCTTTCATCTGGGTAATTTTTCCATGACTTCTTTCAATTTCGCTGAATGTAAAACTTGGCGGAGAGGGCGAGAAGATAGATTCGGTCAGACATTTTTTATCCGCCGTAGGCGGTGACCAAGCTCTCTCCACAAAACGGTGTACTCGGGTTAAGTACCCGTGACTTCAATGTTTATAAGGGTATTTTAGCACGATTTTAGGCCTCGCTTCAAGGCATGTGGGTCGGGGTCTGGCTTTTTAAAAATGCGACAAATGCGACAGTACTTAAGCATTTTTGCTTTACTCAGCAAATGCAGTTAAATGTGGCCAAATTTTGTATTTTCCAAGCACTTTTTCTGGTTCATAGATCTCATACCATGGAGTCATTGCTATTGTATTTTCCTTGCCCTCGACTGGCACAGAGACATATTCGAGCAGTTTCTTGGGCGGTAACACGCCTTCATTTTCTTTTATTAAAAATACTTCAAAACCACTCTGAGGAATAATCCGTGCTTTCAAGACACCTTGTCGAATAAGTTTTCTAACAGTTGGCGACTTCATTTTAAAATAAGTATCAAATTCCCAAGTCGCATACCAATCTTTATCGTTATAGCAAATCTTACCAGAAATAATTTTCTTGTTGACCGCGTCCTGACAAGCAAGACATTTTTTACCCCATTTATCATACCAAAGCTGTTCGTCCTTAATTGAGGCGTGGCAAATACCACAATTATAGGTTTGACCATCCATTAAACAATAACCCTTGGGATGATCTTTTAGTTTTTCTTTAAGTTTTAATTCTCGCACGTGGCTATCAAACAAAATTTTATATAAACCAACCAAACGCTCGCCAGACTCACGAGCTTCTTCAAAGGAAATTTCTTTTCCATATTCTTTTTTGAAAATTTCCTGAAATTCTTTAATTGCTTTTTCTGATAAAGACATTTATTTTTTGTTAGCGATCTTATATATAATTTGATCTATACTCTCAAGAGTCTTTTTGGCATCTTTTGCTCTAATTTGACCTTTATATTTTTTCATTAACTCAAAATGACAATTTCTTAATTTTTTATTACTACCACAATAACAATTCCAGTGTCCTTTGATTTTCTTTTTGGTTAGATATTCGATAAATCTATAGACTGCTTTTATATCGTCTGTATTTAATATTTCCTTATAAAATTGAAGGGCTCCGTCTAACCCGTGCGCGTATGCCTTATCCTTGTTTTTGCCACCACTTACCTCGTATTCTATTTGCCAGAGAAAAAATGGCTCAACCAATTTTTTCATAAAATCAAGAATTGTAGATTTTTCGTTCCAGTACAAAAAGATTGCATCTCTAAAACACAAACACGCCTTTCCATCATTTTCAAAATGCCGGTCTGGAACTGTAGGAATTCGATTCCCAGTTTCTCTAACTTCTGGTATTTCTTGTGGAAAGTTATAAGGCACCTGTATATCAATCTTAAAACTATCCAGAATAGTATTTTTACTGTCCCTGATTCTAAGAGTGCCTTTTATATGAACTAGATTATTCTCTATTGAAACGACTAGGGTTGGATAATTTTTGTCAATTTCTGATTTGAGGGAGTTAAATAGTTCTTTATTTTGGAGATGCCAATAGTTCATAACTTAGCAATTCAGCCATGGTTTGGGTGCGTTGCCTTGATTGCTATTTGTTTTAAAAGAATTAACCACATAGCTTTTATCAGTATCCTCCGCGATGCCAAATAATTCCTCCCAATTATCATTATTAATCAACTCAATTGCTTTTGTAGCAGCCGCAGACAGATTACTTTTTACGGTACTATCAAATAGCGAACTAAGGTCGTTTCCTGAATTGGCAGGATCCTCAATCGAAATATTATCTATGTTGGTACTTAATTCTTCAAAGAATTTCTTAAGGCATTTCCCTAAACCATCATCATCTTTACTTTTTTCTAGAACCTTAACAACTAAAAGCTCCAAAACAAAAGTTTTTACATCAATTGAATAGATGTTTTTCCAAATCTTAACCAATTTTATTGTTTTGGTTAGTGCACTATCTTTAATATGACTGATATGTACATCAAGATTAGTCTTTAGGCGTTTTTTATCACCCGATGACTGATAAAGAAAAGTGTCACTTTCAGAATCATCAACAAATCTTCCTGGGACAACATCGATATGAAAATCAAATTTATTTTCGCCCTGGAGACGTAACGCTGACTTCTTTGAGACAATCGTATATTGCTTTGATAGCGAATCTTTAACATTATTAAAAATATCTTCCAAATTATCTCCCGCTGAATCATCGTCATGCTTAAAATAACAGACAATATCTAAGTCATAACTAGCTTTTATCATGGTCTCTTTTTTATAAGAACCAGCATATCTAATCACTGGGTTTCCGTCGAAAGAGTCAGAGATAGCCTTCTCCACCTTTGCTTTCTCTTCTTGCATGGCCTTGGCCTCTGCAGAATCTTTTGTTAAACCTTCTTTACTCAATATTTGCTCTAAATATTTTTCTGTTTCCATATTTTTATAATTAATTAATTGTTAATGAATACTTAAATTTACCTTTGTTGTACGTATTATAGATTTTTAATTTTGGGTCAGAATGTTTATTTAATGATCTGCCGCAAACTATCGCCACTGGGGCAGGGACTGCTGGGAAAACATCAATATTTTTTAAACCAACATGCTCATTTTTAATTTTACTTATCGTATCGGAAAAACACTTTTCAAAATTTAATAAGTCTTTTTGCGTTCTTAGAAAGTTGTAATTCGGACTTCCCACTAAAGACAGTTCGTATATATAATATTTTTTGTCTATTTTTGTGGGTAGCAAATCTCGTTTTATTGTTCCAGACAACGATAGTAATAATGCCACCTTGCTCTTATCTTGTCCTTTGTCGGTTAACTTAAACTGGTAATCGGCCTTTGGTTTTCCATTTTTCCACTCCCAGTTTTCTCCGTCACGATGGCGTTGGAATATTTTAGTTTTGATTTTATTATCTAATTTCGAACCCAAATACATAAGAAGCGGCATAGGTCCTATTCCAAAAATTGACACATGTTCTATTTTTTCTCTTTTTAAATCAGAATAGAATTTATCAAGGGTGCTATTGATATCTCGCGATTTTGACTTCCAATAATCACTGCTGTCTTGTCCTGGATTATTAGAAAAATCAACTTCTTCGAATTTGTCTTCACAAGGTATTAATCCAGCTTTCATTAGTGCCTTTACGATATCAGGGGTTGATAATTTAACAGTCTCAGAGTTTATATTGGCAACCATTTTCAAAACTTTTGTTTGTCTTTTCTGATCAAAACTTGTAGATAACAGAATTCGTTTTTCGTGCTCAGCTTTATAATCTTGCAGTTGCTGAGCGGTGTAATATTCATCCTGTCCTGTTTTATCAATTTTCTCATGGCAATCAGGACACGCTAATAGTAAATTACTAACGTTATTTTTATCAGTGATATATTTATTAGCCCTGGGGCCTTTATTACTAAAGGCATATATATGAGCCATTTCTCCCCATACAAATTGTTGCCTTGTTGTGGAATCTTTGATTACTAGCTTGTTACAAATTTCGCACCTACCAGCAGATTTCGCGAATAATAAAACCTTAGTATTTTCCTTAATACCACGACCATTTTTTATTTCTGTAATTTTTATATCTGTATTCATATCTCTATTTTTTAATAACTCTAACAGCGACCCCGTTGACCATATAGCTAGAGCTGTTTATATCTGATTCGTGTAAAATAATCGGTGGAATTTCTTGTGTTGATTCAGAAACAAGACGAATTTCGTGTTTACTGTCATCTTTAAAAAACTTCTTGAAATTGGCCGCACCGTCAATGATGGATAAAACATAATCCCCATTGCTCGGTTGCTGTTTGCAATCAACGATTACATAGTCGCCGTCTTCAATATTTTCACCTCCAATATTTGCCTTATTCAGAGAGTCACCGACAGCTCTCACAGCAATCAGTCCGTCAGGCTTAGATCTCTTAAGCGATGTTTGAGTAATTTTTAAGTATTTCTGGATATCTTCCTGGGCCAACTCCATAGCTGGACCGCAGTTGGCAGATCCAACCAGTGGGATGCTAAATAATTTATCTACAGCAAAAGCTTTAGGTTTCGCCACCCTCTGACGCTTTTTAATATCCAAATACAGAAGTCCTTTCTTTTTAAGTTGATCAAGATGATAGATCACTGTCTGTGGATTGGGAATACCTAGCTCACGGCCTATTTCTCTGAAAGTCATCTTGGAAATATCCTTTTTCTTAGCTAAATCTATTAATTTTTGTTGGTTTTCGTTCATAGGACTTTGTTTATAATTTCTTATTAACTATTTCCATTATAATCTAAGCTGTTTCTAATGTCAATAGATTATTTATTGACACTATTGACGGCACCCAACGATTGGGTATATACTTTAAGTAGGTTTGAATACCAAACAACAAACCCAAGAATCTTACGACAATTGAATAGAAATAATGCAACCTAAATAAAAAGCGAGGGCTTATCCCCTCAATCAGGCCGGAGCACTTATTTCACTACACCAAACACGAAATGCTTTTTTGTGTTGGAAAAGTGAAATAGGTGCTTTTTATTTTGGTCAGGTCGAGCGTTATTCAATTCTTCGTGGTGAGAATTAAAAAAATAATTTATAAATAATATGAACAATCAAAAAATAAACATCGTGGAAGTTCCGATCAATGAACTTCGGGCATCGGAATATAACCCAAGGAAACACTCCAAAGAGCAAGCTGACCAACTTAATGAATCCATAAAAAGATTTGGTTTAGTTGATCCAGTGATTTGTAATAGCGCACCGGAAAGAAAGAATGTCATTATTGGTGGTCACTTCAGAGTTGAGGTAGCCAAAGAAATGGGTATGGTTAATGTTCCAGTAGTATACGTTCAGATAGCCGACTTAAATAAAGAAAAGGAATTAAACCTCCGCCTAAATAAAAATACTGGAGAATTTGATCTCGAACTGCTTGCTGAATTTGATGAGGCATTTTTAGCTGACATCGGATTTGATAGCCAAGAACTGGATGATATTTTCCCGACAGAAGATAATCCCGAACAGTTTGATCTTAAGCAAGAGTTGGAAAAACTAGATATTAAAAGTATCTCTGTACAAAAAGGAGACATCTATGAATTAGATGGCAGTCGCTTAATGTGCGGCGATTCAACAATAGAGGCAGATATGATTAAGCTCATGAACGACAACAAGGCTGATATGTGTTTTACTGACCCACCATACATTCTTGATTATCTTAAAGGCAAAACAAAACAAAAAGACGGGGTAACTACAGGTTTTGGGGCAAAGAAAAATCGTCGTTATCTTGAGACCGACGTTTTACCCGATAACTTTACCGAATTATGGATGGGAAATATAAGCAAAATCGCAAAAGATAATTTTGCCATCATTGTTTACGAGAACTGGAAAAACATCCGAACTATTTGGAATGAGATGGAAAAATACTGGAAGGTTAAAAATATGATTGTCTGGCATTTGCCTAATAGAGTTCAAGGATTTTCAGCTAAGTATAAGTTTTTCAACAAGCACGATATTGCTATGGTCGGAGCAACTGACGACAGGATGCTCAATGAATCGGACGAAATAGAATTATTAGAAAATGAATACGAAACAGCTCTTTATGCCATAAGTGGAAAACCACACTGGGAATCATATGAAAAAGGAAAGAAAATCTGTCCAACTGATTTTATAGAATATGTTTCGGCAGATGAAAAATCATCAGGGCAAGGAGTAATTTTTGGGACCAAGCCCCTAGAGATACTCATTCCTTACATAAAAGTCCTGACTAAACGAGAAGACTTAGTGGTAGGTACCCCAAATCTAAGACACTCTTTGTACAATATTTAGCAGCCAATATAATTGGGGTATATGACAATAACAAAGAAACACCGCATTTCCAAAGAAGTGCGCGACCAAGTGCTTAAAAGGAT